>DASQBO010000095.1:0-8517 GCA_035635175.1 Casimicrobiaceae bacterium
GTGCGCCCGCTGCGCGGCGGTGGCGAAACCGTCGTGCCGTTTACGCGCGGCGGGCGTTGACGAGCGCGATGCCGGCGCCGACCATCGCTGCGGCGCCGAGGAACGCCGGCGAAACGGGATCCCCGAGCACGAGCCGTCCGAACGCGACCCCGAAGAGCGGCGCGAGGAACGCGAAGACGGAGAGCCGTCCGCCGAGATAGCGCGTGAGCAGCCAGAACCAGACCAGATAGCTCGCGAAGGCGACGACGACCGACTGGTAGGCGAGGCTCGCCACCGCGACGGGCGTGAACGCGACGCCGCCGGCCCGATCGACCAAGGGAGCCGCGACGGCGAGCAGAATCGCCGAGACGCCGAGCTGGTAGAAGAGCACCTTCGTCGCCGTGGCGCGCGCGAGGCGCGTCGCGCGGATCAGCACGGTGGTCGCCGCCCACATGACTGCCGCGAGCACGCCCATCGCGTCGCCAGTGGTCGTGGCCGCGCCTGCCGAGCCGAATCCGTCGGAGAACGCGAGAGCGATGCCCCCGAACGCGAGCGCGACGCCTGTCCACTGCAGCGGCCGCATCTCCTCGCCGGGCACGAAGAGTGCGAGCCCGAGCGCGGTGAGGCAGGGCCCGAGGTAGATGAAGACGACCATGCGTGCGGCCGTCGTCCACGCGAGCCCGGCATAGATCAGTGCGAACTCCGCGCCGAAGGCCACCCCTGCGAGGAGCCCGGACCACAGTGTGCCGTCGCGTTGCCAGAGCGCGATCCGATGGAGGCGAGCCCACGCGACGAGCAGCGACGCGGCGATCGCCGACCGGATCGCGCCCTGCAGCACGAGCGGCACGTCGGGGGCTGCCAGCTTGATCGCGACCTGCTGGAAGCCCCACAGCGCGGACAGAACGAACATCGCGCCGACGGCGAGCCCGTCGAGCGGACGCCTCGTGTCGGGCATCGCGCCGCAGGGTTTCGGCTAGCGGGCCTTGCGCCGCCGGCGCGCGCCCGACGCGCCGCTCGAGCTCGACCGCGATTTTCCGTGGGGCACCGGGGTGCGGCCCGGCGCCGGTCTGCGCGGACCTGCGGCGACGGCACCGGCCCCGCGCGATCGCGGTGCCGGCGAGGCGGATGCGCTCGATGCGCGGCGCCTCGAGCGATCTTCGTCGCGTATCCGCGCAGCGCCGGCGGCGCCTCGGACCTTGCGCCGACGCGAATCCGGGCCGCCAGGCGGCGCCGGCCGGCCGTGCGGCGCCGGGCGCGCCGGCGTTCGCGGCAGCGGCGAGCGCGGACGCCGGGCCTGGGGCGCCTTCTTCGCCGCAGACTTCTCCTCGCGCGCGCCGGAGCGCGGCGCCGGCGGGGGTTCCTCCGGCGCAGGGCGCCACACGATCAGGAGCTTGCCCAGGTGCTGGACCGCTGCGGCGCCGAGCTCCGCGCAGATCCGCGCGAGCAGCGCCTCGCGCTCGGCGCGCGAATCGCCGAACACGCGGATCTTGATGAGCTCGTGCGCGACGAGACTGACGTCGATCTCGTGGAGCACGCCTGGCGTGAGGCCGTGCTGCCCGATGCTGACGACGGGCTCCAGGTGATGCGCCTTCGCGCGGAGCGCGCGCCGCGCCGCGGGTGTTAGAGTCTTCATCCCCCGCATTCTACCGGCGGCACCGCGCCGCCGCCCTGCCGTGCCCGCGCCCGCGAAACGTCCGAAGAAGAACAAGTTCGTCAAGGCGTGGCTCGACCTGCATCTCAACGACCCGTGGGTCCGCGAGGCGACGCGCCTCGGCTATCGCTCGCGCGCGGCCTTCAAGCTGATCGAGATCGCCGAGCGCGACAGGCTGTTTCGCCCGGGGATGAGCGTCGTCGACCTCGGCGCGGCGCCCGGGAGCTGGACGCAGGTGCTGCGGGAGAAGCTCGGGCGGCGTGCGCGCATCGTCGCGCTCGATCTCCTCGACGTGGCGCCGCTGCCGGGCGTCGTGCACGTCAGGGGCGATTTTCGCGAAGACGCCGCGCTGGCGGAGCTCGAGACGGCGCTCGGCGGGTGCAAGGTCGACCTTGTCGTTTCCGACCTGGCCCCCAATCTGTCCGGCGTGGAGTCGGCGGACCAGGCGCGCGCGGTGCATCTCGGGGAGCTGGCCCTCGAGTTCGCGGTGCGCTGGCTCGAACCCGGCGGCGATCTGGTGGTCAAGGCGTTTCAGGGCGAGGGATTTGCGGAGCTCCGGCGGGAGGTGCAGAGGCATTTCGCCAAGGTGTACGTTCGCAAGCCGAAGGCGTCGCGCGACCGCAGCCGCGAGGTGTATCTGGTGGCAAAAGGCCTCAAAACCGCCGGCTGACGGCATTTTGCGGCCGAACGTCGCCTTTCGGAGACATCCTGGCACTGTCCAAGTGGCCCCGGCCGTCATGAAGGTCTAAAATTGACATCCCGGCGCATCCGTCTCCGTGCCGGGCCGTTACGGGGAGACGGGGGCCGCGGCGGCCCCGGATGCCGTGGAAGGAGCAACGGTTGAACAACCTCTTGAAGAACATCGGCATCTGGCTCGTGATCGGGCTCGTCGTCCTCACGGTCGTGAAGCAGTTCGACTCGCGCCAGACGACCCGCGACACGATCCCGTATTCCGAGTTCATGGACAAGGTGCGCTCGGGCGGCGTCGAGTCGGCGCAGATCGAGGGCCGCAAGATCGTCTGGACGTCGTCGACGGACAAGAAGAAGTTCGTCACCTACAGCCCGAACGACCTCTGGATGGTGAGCGACCTCCTCAAGAACAACGTCAAGGTCGACAGCAAGCAGGACGAGGAGCAGAGCTTCCTCGCTCAGGTCTTCATCTCGTGGTTCCCGATGCTGCTGCTCATCGGCGTGTGGATCTTCTTCATGCGCCAGATGCAGGGCGGGGGACGCGGCGGGGCGTTTAGCTTCGGCAAGAGCAAGGCCAAGATGCTGGACGAGTCGAACAACACGATCACCTTCGCCGACGTCGCCGGATGCGACGAGGCGAAGGAGGAAGTCTCCGAGCTCGTCGAGTTCCTCCGCGACCCGACCAAGTTCCAGAAGCTCGGCGGCCGGATCCCGCGCGGCGTGCTGATGGTCGGCTCGCCGGGCACGGGCAAGACGCTGCTCGCCAAGGCGATCGCCGGCGAGGCGAAGGTGCCGTTCTTCTCGATCTCGGGCTCCGACTTCGTCGAGATGTTCGTCGGCGTCGGTGCGGCGCGCGTGCGTGACATGTTCGAGCAGGCGAAGAAGAACGCGCCCTGCATCGTGTTCATCGATGAGATCGACGCCGTCGGCCGCCAGCGCGGCGCGGGCCTGGGCGGCGGCAACGACGAGCGCGAGCAGACGCTGAACCAGCTCCTGGTCGAGATGGACGGCTTCGAGGGCAACGCCGGCGTCATCGTGATCGCCGCGACCAACCGGCCGGACGTGCTCGACCCGGCGCTGATGCGGCCGGGCCGTTTCGACCGCCAGGTCGTCGTGCCCCTGCCCGACATCCGCGGGCGCGAGCAGATCCTGCTCGTCCACATGCGCAAGGTGCCGATGGCGGCCGACGTCAAGGCGGAGATCATCGCGCGCGGCACGCCCGGCTTCTCCGGCGCCGACCTCGCGAACCTCGTCAACGAGGCGGCGCTGTTCGCCGCGCGCCGCAACAAGCGGCTCGTCGACATGGACGACTTCGAGATGGCGAAGGACAAGATCGTGATGGGCGCCGAGCGCCGCTCGATCGTGATGCCCGAGGAGGAGCGCCGCAACACGGCGTACCACGAGTCCGGCCATGCGCTCGTCGCGCGGCTCCTGCCGAAGACGGACCCGGTGCACAAGGTGACGATCATCCCGCGCGGCCGCGCGCTGGGCGTGACGATGCAGCTGCCCGAGCACGACCGCTACAGCATGGACCGCAACCACATGCTGAACATGATCGCGGTGCTCTTCGGCGGCCGGATCGCCGAAGAGATCTTCATGAACCAGATGACGACGGGCGCGTCGAACGACTTCGAGCGCGCGACCGAGCTCGCGCGGAACATGGTGACGCGCTACGGGATGTCCGACCTGCTGGGCCCGATGGTCTACGGCGAGAACGAGGGCGAGGTGTTCCTCGGCCGCTCGATCACGACGCACAAGAACGTCTCCGAGGAGACGATGCGCAAGGTCGACAGCGAGATCCGCAAGATCATCGACCAGCAGTACGCGGTCGCGCGCAAGCTGATCGAGGACAACCGCGACAAGGTCGAGGCGATGGCGAAGGCGCTGCTCGAGATGGAGACCATCGACTCCGACCAGATCGACGACATCATGGCGGGCCGGCCGCCGCGGCCGCCGAAGCCGTCCGGCTCGGCCGCGGGCCCCGCGACGCCGGGCACGACGATCGGGCCCGAGACCGCACCGACCGCGAACCCCGCATAGGGGGGGAAACATCCAGTGGACCACGGGGCGCGCGGCGCCCCGTCTTTTTTGTGAAACTTCTCTGTGCCTCTCACACGATCGAGCTCGACGAGCCGGTCGTGATGGGCATCCTCAACGTCACGCCCGATTCGTTCGCCGACGGCGGGCGGTACGGCGACCTCGCGCACGCGATCGCGCACGGGCGCCAGATGGCGGCCGACGGGGCGGCGATCGTCGACGTCGGCGGCGAGTCGACGCGGCCGGGCTCGAGCCCGGTGTCCGACGACGAGGAGTTGCGGCGCGTCGTGCCGGTCGTCGGCGCGCTCGCGCGCGACGGCTTCCTCGTTTCCGTCGACACGCGGCGCGCCGCGGTGATGCGCGCGGCGATCGCCGCGGGCGCCGTGATGGTGAACGACGTCGCCGCGCTGCGCGAGCCCGGCGCGATGGAGGCCGTCGCGCGGTCGGGCGTCGCCGTGTGCCTCGTGCACATGCAGGGCGAGCCGGCGACGATGCAGGACGCGCCGCGCTACGGCGACGTCGCCGCCGAGGTCCTCGCGTTCCTGGCCGCGCGAGCACGGGCCGCCGAAGACGCGGGGATCGCGCGCGAGCGGATCGCCGTCGATCCGGGCTTTGGCTTCGGCAAGACGCTGGAGCATAATCTCCGACTGATGCGCGCGCTGCCGCGGCTCGTTGCGGCGGGGTATCCGGTGCTGGTCGGCCTCTCCCGCAAGGGCTCCCTCGGGACGATCACGGGACGGCCGGTCGAGGAGCGCTTGCCCGCCAGTCTCGCCGCGGCGCTGGCGGCGGTCGCGCGCGGCGCGGCGATCGTGCGCGTGCACGACGTGCGCGCGACGGTGGACGCGCTCAAGGTGTGGCGCGCCTTCGAGCGTGGCTGAACTCGCGATGACACGGCTTACCACGATGACGCGCCAATACTTCGGCACCGACGGCGTCCGCGGGCGCGTCGGCGATCCGCCGATCACGCCCGAGCTCGTGCTGAAGCTCGGCTGGGCCGCGGGCCGCGTGCTCGCCGCGGAGCCCGCGCGGCCGGGTGCCCGCCCCGCGGTGCTGATCGGCAAGGACACGCGGATCTCCGGCTACCTGCTCGAGGCCGCGCTCGAGTCAGGATTGTCCGCGGCCGGCGTCGACGTCTACCTCTCGGGGCCGCTACCGACGCCGGCGGTGGCGTATCTCACGCGCGCGCTTCGCCTCTCCGCGGGCATCGTCGTCAGCGCGTCGCACAACCCGTTCGACGACAACGGCATCAAGTTCTTCGGCGCGAACGGCGCGAAGCTGCCCGACGCCGTCGAGCACGCGATCGAGCGCACGATGGCGGAGCCGCTCGCTTGCGTCGCGTCGGCCGATCTCGGGAAAGCGCGCCGCATCGACGACGCCGCAGGTCGCTACATCGAGTTCTGCAAGAGCACGTTTCCCTACGAGCGCGATCTGAAGGGCCTGCGTCTCGTCGTCGACTGCGCGCACGGCGCCGGCTATCACGTCGCGCCGCCGGTGTTCGACGAGCTCGGGGCCGACGTCATCGCGGTCGGTGCCGAGCCGAACGGCACGAACATCAACGAGGGCGTCGGCGCGACGCACCCCGAGCACCTGCGGCAGGCCGTGCTCGAGCACCGCGCGGACCTCGGCATCGCCCTCGACGGCGACGGCGACCGGCTGCTGATGGCGGACGGCGAAGGCCGTCTCTACGACGGCGACCAGCTGCTCTACGTGATCGCGGCCGACTACCTCGCGCGCGGCGCGCTCGGCGGCGGCGGCGTCGTCGGCACGCTGATGAGCAACCTCGGGTTCGAGCAGGCCCTCGCCCGCGCGGGCATCGCGCTCGAGCGCGCGCCCGTGGGCGACCGCTACGTCCTCGAGCGGATGATCGAGAAGAAGTGGCAGCTCGGCGGCGAGAACTCCGGCCACCTGCTCTGCCTCGACAAGCACACGACCGGCGACGCGATCGTCGCCGCGCTGGCGGTTCTGCGCGCGCTCAACGAGAGGGACGCGACGCTCGCCGCCGCCGCGGCGCCGGTCACGCTGTTTCCGCAGCGGCTGATCAACGTCCGGCTGCCGAAAGGCTTCGACTGGAAGGGCAGCGCGGCGATCCGCGCCGCCGAGGCCGACGCGCGCGCGTCGCTCGGGCAGGGCGGCCGCATCCTGCTGCGTCCCTCGGGCACCGAGCCCGTGCTCCGCGTGATGGTCGAGGCGGCCGACCGGGGGGTCGCCGATCGCTGCGCCCAGCGCGTCGCCGATTCCATCGCGGCGACGCTCGCCACCGCCGCGGACTGACGTCCGGACCGCTGCCGATGATGGAAGCGCCGACCGCCGCCGCAGCGCGCGCGCCGGCCGATTTCGCGGCGTGGCTCGACCGGCTGCACGATGCCTATCCGGCTGCCGACGTCGCGTCGTTCGCCGCCGCCGCCGCGTATGCGCGCGAGCGCGCCACGGACGCCGCCGCGCGCACCGAGGGCACCGCGGCGATTCTCGCGAACCTGAGGCTCGACGCGGCGACGGTCCGTGCGGCGCTCCTGATCGGGCTCCCGGCGGCGCGCGCCTTCGACGAGGACGACGTCGGACGGCGCTTTGGCGGCGACGTCGCAGCGCTCGTCGCCGGCGTCGCCCGGATGGAGGAGATCCGCGCCGCGCCGGCGACGGGCGATGCGGCGGAGCGCGCGGCGCAGGCCGAGCGGCTCCGCAAGATGCTGCTCGCGATGGTCGAGGACATCCGCGTCGTGCTGATCAAGCTCGCTGAGCGGACGCAGGCGCTGCGGCAGCTCGTCGCCGGCGGTCCGGCGGTCGCGGAGGCGCGCGCGCACGCGGCGCGCGAGGTCCAGGACCTGTTCGCGCCGCTCGCCAACCGCCTCGGCGTGTGGCAGCTCAAGTGGGAGCTCGAGGATCTCGCGCTGCGCGCGCTCGAGCCCGCCGCGTACAAGTCGATCGCCGCGCTGCTCGACGAGCGGCGGGCCGACCGCGAGCGTTACATCGACGGCGTGATCGAGGTCCTGCGCGCCGAGCTCGCGGCGACGGGCCTCCGCGCGGAGGTCACCGGGCGGCCGAAGCACATCTACAGCATCTGGAACAAGATGCGGCGCAAGGACGTCGGCATCGACGCGCTGTACGACATCCGCGCCGTGCGCATCCTCGTCCCCGAGTTGCGCGACTGCTACACGGCGCTCGGCGTCGTGCATCACCTGTGGACGCCGGTGCCCGGCGAGTTCGACGACTACATCGCCCGGCCGAAGGCGAACAGCTACCGCTCGCTGCACACCGCGGTGATCGGTCCCGAGGGCAAGGCGCTCGAGGTGCAGATCCGCACGTTCGACATGCACCAGGAGTCGGAGTACGGCGTCGCCGCGCACTGGCGCTACAAGGAAGGCGCGCAGAAGGGCGTGCGCCGCGATCCCGGCTTCGAGGATCGGCTCGCGTGGCTTCGGCAGGTGCTCGACTGGAAGGACAGCGTGGCAGGCGCCACCGACGCACTCGCCGCGTTCCGCACGAGCCTCTTCACCGACACCATCTACGTGCTCACGCCGCAGGGCAAGGTCGTCGACCTGCCGAAAGGGGCCACGCCGGTCGACTTCGCCTACGCCGTGCACACGAGCCTCGGCCACCGCTGCCGCGGCGCGCGCGTCGACGGCGCGATGGTGCCGCTCAACCATGCGCTCAAGAACGGCCAGCGCGTCGAGATCGTCGCGGCGAAGCAGGGCGGCCCTTCGCGCGACTGGGTCAACCCCGAGCTCGGCTACGTGACGAGCCATCGCGCGCGGACCAAGGTCCGGCAGTGGTTCAAGCAGCAGCAGCAGGAGGAGACGCTCGCGCACGGGCGCGCGGCGGTCGAGCGCGAGCTCGCGCGCGCCGGCGCGACCGCGGTGAATCTCGACACGGTCGCCGCGAAGGCCGGCTACGAGCGCGCGGACGAACTCTTCGCCGCGGTCGGCCGCGAAGAGATCAACACACGCCAGCTGCAGACGGCGATCAAGGCGGTCGTGCAGCCGGCCGCGCCCGCCCATGAGGCCGAGCCCGAGCCCGGGCTGCTCAGGCAGAGCAAGGCCGCCGGCGCAGGCAAAGGCATTCTCATCGTCGGAGTCGACCGGCTGATGACCGTGCTCGCGCGATGCTGCAAGCCGGCGCCGCCGGACGCGATCGTCGGCTTCGTCACCCGTGGCAAGGGGGTGACG
>DASQBO010000096.1:0-10403 GCA_035635175.1 Casimicrobiaceae bacterium
GCTCGGCGTAGCGATCAAACGAGCTGGTGCGGAGGCCGGGGCGCGAGCGGCTCGCCGGGGCCCCGCGGCGCGGAGCGCCAAGGGGGAGCGAGCAATCGCGAGTCGGCGCAGGCGGCCGACAGCTCGGCGTAGCGATCAAACGAGGTGGTGCGGAGGCCGGGGCGCGAGCGGCTCGCCGGGGCCCCGCGGAGCGGAGCGACGTGGGGGAGCGAGCAATCGCGAGTCGCCACATGAGGCCGACAGCTCGATATCAGGAGTAACCCCGCATCGGGTGCGGAGGCCGAGCAGGCGCGAGCGCGAAGCGGAAGTCGGCCTCGCCGACCTGGCGGCCGGCGGCGTCGAAGGTTCGCTCGACGAAGCGCGCGTCCCCGTCGCGGCCGAGCATGACGACCGTGGACGAGCGGGTGCCGTAGCCCACGTCCTCGCCGACGATGAACGGCGACGAGAGACGCCGCTCCCAGTCGAGCGGCACGCCGGTGGCCGGGAGCTCGGCGTCCGGCGTGCGCGTGCGGTCGGCAAGCACCGCGAACAAGGCGTCGAGGTCGTCCGCCGCGCGTGCGCACCACGCTGCGAGCGCCGCCTTCGTCCGCGCGACCTTGGGCCACGCCGCGTCGAGGACCGCGTTGGAGATGCCGTGGACGCCCCGCGCGAGCGCGCGCGCCGCCGGGGCTCGGTTCGAGCCCCATGCGAGCGAGGCGGTGTCGCCCGCGAGCAGGTTGAACCCGTTATACGCGGCGGCATCGGCGGCGATCGCGGTCACGCTCGCGAGCGGAGGCACGGCGTCCTTGAGCACGCGCGTCACGAGCGCGCCGCGCGAGGGCGCGCCGGGGTCGCGGCGGTCGGGCTCGCGGATGTTGGTGATCAGCGCATAGCGGCCGGTTCGGGTGACCCCGAGCCAGGTTCCGCCGGCCTCGAGGTCGCGGCCCGCGAGGATGCCTTCCGGCCACCACGCGGCCGCCGCGGTCGGGCGCGCGTGATGCTCGTCGCGGTTCGCCGCGACGACGACCGCGAAGCGCGGGTGCGCGTCCTGCGCGATCAGCGCGAGGCACACGACGGCGTCAGGCGGGTGCGCCGATGCGGCCGCGCGGCGGCGAGGGCGGAGGCACGTCGTACGGCAGCGGCAGTTGCGACAGCGGCGGACCCCCGGGAGCGTCGAGGCGGAGCCCGCCGGCGTCGACGGCCGCGAGCTGGACGACGGCCAGCACGTCGCTGCCGCCGCCGGGCGCCGGCGCGGCGTTCACCACGAGCCCGCACGCCTGGTCGCCGAATCCCGAGCCGTAGATGCGCGTGCCCGCGCCCGGAGGCGGGCGGTCCGCGTGGAACGCGAACAGCCGCTCCTTGAGGCGCCCCAGGTACTGCATCCGCGCGATGATCTCCTGGCCCGTGTAGCAGCCCTTCCTGAAGTCGAGGCCGCCCAGGATGTCCCAGTTCGCCGCCTGCGCGACGATCTGGTCCTGGACCGGCACGGTGACGACCGGGACGCCGGCGCGAATCGTCAGCCATTCCCACACGGCGAACGGCGCCGGCGTGGCGCGAACGCTCACACGATCGCGAACCGCCTGGGCGCGGTCGGGCGGCACGAGCACGACGTAGCGCGGACCCGGCAGCCCGACGAGCGTGGCGTCGCCCGAGCACACGGCGGCCAGGTCCCCGGGGGGATCGCCGAAGGCCTCCCGTAGCGCATCGGCGGCCCGCGGGCCGCCGATCCCGAGCCGCGTCGAGGCCGCCGAAACGTCCGCGAGGACGACCTTCGAGCGCAGCACGTACATCGACAGCCGTTTGCGGACGGGCTCGGCGAGGTCGCCCGGCAGGAGCGCCCGGAACGCCGTCGGCCCGTCGCGCCAGAGCACGAAGTTCGCGAGCATCCTGCCCTTCGGCGAGTTGAAGCTCGTCCGCGTCGCGGCGTTTGCGGCGAGCCCGGTCACGTCGCTCGAGAGCTGTCCGTGCAGGAACGTGGCGGCGTCCGCCCCGGTGACGGCGAGCACCGCAAGCGGCGAAAGATCGCAGAGGACGGCCGCGTCGCGGGCAGCCGCGAGCGCGGCGGAAAGCGGGGCGGAATCCGGAACGGTCATGGCGCAGAGGGGCGGAGCGGGGCGATCGCGGTCCGGCTCGCCCGGAAGAAAATGTCGTGCTAAAATTGAATGTTAGCTCGATTCGAGCCCTGCCGCTCCGGTCTGCCGGACGGAGGGGCCGGAACGGGCAAATTCGCAGACCCGCGCACCTCAGGGTGCCCGAACGGCTGGCCGGACGCAATTCCCGGGCGGCGCTCGAGCCGACATGCGGGTCGTGGTCCAACCCTGTCAGGAGTTCGTCGATGTCCGTCACGATGCGCCAGATGCTGGAGGCCGGAGTCCACTTCGGTCACCAGACGCGGTACTGGAATCCCAAGATGGCCGAGTACATCTTCGGCCACCGCAACAAGATTCACATCGTCAACCTGGAAAAGACGATGCAGCTCTACCAGGAGGCGATGAAGTTCATCCGCCAGCTCGCCTCGAACAAGGGCACGATCCTGTTCGTCGGCACCAAGCGCCAGGCCCGCGACATCGTCGCCGAGGAAGCGCGCCGCTGCGGCATGCCCTACGTGGACGCCCGCTGGCTCGGCGGGATGCTGACCAACTTCAAGACGGTCAAGGCCTCGGTCAAGCGCCTCAAGGATCTAGAGGCGATGCGCGACGACGGCACGTTCGAGAAGATGAACAAGCGCGAGGCGCTCACGCTGCAGCGCGAGATGGACAAGCTCAACAAGAGCCTGGGCGGCATCAAGGACATGGGCGGGCTGCCGGACGCGCTGTTCGTGATCGACGTCGGGTACCACAAGATCGCGGTGTCGGAGGCGATGAAGCTCGGGATTCCGATCGTCGCCGTCGTCGACACGAACCACTCGCCGCTCGGCATCGCGCACGTGATCCCGGGCAACGACGACTCGAGCCGCGCGATCCGGCTGTACGCGCGGGGCGCCGCGGACGCCGTGCTCGAAGGCCGGAGCCTCGTGATCCAGGAGATCGTCCAGGCGGGCGACGAGTTCGTCGAGGTCTCCGAGCCGGCGGCCTGAGCGAAACCGGGGAGGGAGCTTTCGGGTTCCCTCCGCTGATCAGGCAGGGCGGAACTCGCGGCGCGGCCGCGGCTCCGACGACAACGGACGATCGGGGAACGACATGGCGGAAATCTCCGCAAGCATGGTGATGGAGCTGCGCCAGCGCACCGGGCTGGGCATGATGGAGTGCAAGAAGGCGCTGATCGAGAGCAGCGGCGACCTCGCACAGGCGGAGGATCTGCTCCGCGTCAAGAGCGGCGCCAAGGCGAGCAAGGCGGCGAGCCGGGTCGCCGCGGAAGGCGTCGTCGGCCTGTACGTCGCGCCGGACGCGAAGTCCGGCGCGATGGTCGAAGTCAACTGCGAAACCGACTTCGTCGCGAAGAACGACGATTTCCGCGCGTTCGCGTCCGAGGTCGCGCAGCTGGTCGCGCTCCAAGCGCCCGCCGACGTCGCGGCGCTCGGCGCCCGCAAGCTCGCGTCGGGCGAGACCGTCGAAGGCCGGCGCGTCGCGCTCGTGCAGAAGATCGGCGAGAACATGACGGTGCGCCGCTTCGCGCGGCGCGAGGCGAAGGGCGCGCTCGCGTCGTACGTCCACGGCACCAAGATCGGCGTGCTGGTCGACTTCGAAGGCGGCGCCGCGTCGCTCGGCAAGGACCTCGCGATGCACATTGCCGCCTCGAAGCCGATGGCCGTGTCGCGCGACGGCGTCCCGGCCGACGTGATCGAGCACGAGCGCAAGATCAAGACCGCGCAGGCGGCCGAATCGGGCAAGCCCCCGGCCATCGCGGAGAAGATGGTCGAAGGCGGCGTCGCGAAGTTCATCGCCGAGGTCACGCTCATGGGCCAGCCCTTCGTCAAGGGCGACGGCAAGCAGACGGTCGGCGACCTGCTGAAGGCGCAGGGCGCGAAGGTCCATGGCTTCGACCTCTACGTCGTCGGCGAAGGCATCGAGAAGAAGAAGGACGACTTCGCGGCCGAAGTTGCCGCGATGGCGAAGGCGTAGCAAGTACGGGGCCGGCCGGCGCGCGAAGCGCTTGCCGCCGAGCCCCGGTTACCATCGGAGGTCTTCCGCATGAATCCGCCCGCCGCCGTCGCGCCGATCGCCGTCGCCGCCGTGCTGGCGCCCGCGGGCGAGCCTGCCTACCGGCGCGTCCTCCTGAAGCTCTCGGGCGAGGCGCTGATGGGCGCCGACGCCTACGGCATCAACCGCGAGGCGATCGACCGGATCGTCGCCGAGATCGCCGAGGTGGTTCGCCTCGGCGTCGAGGTGGCGATCGTGATCGGCGGCGGCAACATCTTCCGCGGCGTCGCGCCGGGGGCCGCGGGGATGGACCGCGCGACCGCCGACTACATGGGGATGCTGGCGACGCTCATGAACGCGCTCGCGCTGCAGGACGCGCTGCGCCGCGCCGGCGTCGAGTCGCGCGTGCAGTCCGCGCTCCGCACGGACCAGGTCGCGGAGCCCTACATCCGCGGCAAGGCGCTGCGCTACCTCGAGGAGCGCAAGGTCGTGATCTTCGCCGCCGGCACGGGCAACCCGTTCTTCACGACGGACACCGCTGCGGCGCTGCGCGGCCGCGAGATGGGCGTCGACATCGTGCTCAAGGCGACCAAGGTCGACGGCGTCTACACGGCCGATCCGGTGAAGGATCCTGCCGCGCGGCGCTACACGGACCTCACGTTCGACGAGGCGATCGTCAAGAACCTCCGCGTGATGGATGCGACGGCGCTCGCGCTCTGCCGCGACCAGAACATGCTGCTCAAGGTGTTCTCGATCTTCGTCCCGGGCGCGCTCAAGCGCGTGGTCCAGGGCGGCGACGAGGGCACGCTCGTGCACTGCTGAGGCGCGCGGGCGAGCGGATCCAGGGAGTCCTCATGATTGCCGACATCAAGAAGACCGCCGAGCAGAAGATGAGCAAGACGGTCGAGACGCTGAAGCACGACCTCACGAAGGTCCGCACGGGCCGTGCGCACACGGGGCTCCTCGATCACATCAACGTCGACTACTACGGCGCGCCGATGCCGATCAACCAGTGCGCGAACGTGACGCTCGCCGACGCGCGGACGATCACCGTCCAGCCGTGGGAGAAGAAGATGGTGCCGGTGATCGAGAAGGCGATCCGCGATTCCGATCTCGGCCTCAATCCCGCGACGTCCGGCGACCTGATCCGCGTGCCGATGCCGGCCCTGACCGAGGAGCGCCGCCGCGACTTGATCAAGGTCGTGCGGCACGAAGCCGAGAACGCGCGCGTCGCCGTGCGCAACGTGCGCCGCGACGCCAACGAGCACCTGAAGAAGCTGCTCAAGGACCACGCCGTCGCCGAGGACGACGAGCGGCACGCGCAGGCCGACGTGCAGAAGCTCACCGACCGCTTCATCGCCGAGATCGACAAGGTGCTCGCGGCGAAAGAGGCGGATCTGATGGCGGTTTGACGACGGCTCGTCGGCGAACCGGACTCCCGCACGCACCTGCCTTGTTCACCTCCTCGACAAGAGAGATTCCGAAGACCGCCGACGTGCCGCGCCACGTCGCGATCATCATGGACGGCAACGGCCGCTGGGCCCGGCACCGGCACCTGCCGCGCGTCGCGGGCCATCGCCGCGGCGGCGAGGCGGTGCGCGCCATCGTGCGCGCGTGCGCGGAGCGCGGGGTCGAGTACCTGACCCTGTTCGCGTTCTCGAGCGAGAACTGGCGGCGCCCCGAGGAGGAGGTGTCGATCCTGATGGATCTCTTCCTGCGCGCGCTCGAGCAGGAAGTCGCGAAGCTCCACGAGAACGGCATCCGGTTCAAGGTCGTGGGCGACGTCTCGCGCTTCGACCGCCGGATCCGCGAGCTGATTGCCGAAGGCGAGGCGCTGACCGCCGCGAACACGCGGCTGACGCTCACGATCGCCGCCAATTACGGCGGGCGCTGGGACATCGCGCAGGCGGCGCGGCGCTATTTCGCGGCGCACCCCGATGCGCTCCACGCCGGTCATTTCGCACCGGAGGCGATCGAGCCGTATCTGGCGATGGCCTACGCGCCCGAGCCCGACCTCTTCATCCGCACGGGCGGCGAGCAGCGCGTCTCGAACTTCCTCCTCTGGCAGCTCGCCTACACCGAGCTCTACTTCACGCCGATGCTGTGGCCCGACTTCGACGCGGCCGCGCTCGACACCGCGATCGAATGGTACGCGCAGCGCGAGCGGCGCTTCGGCCGGACCAGCGAGCAGTTGGCGGCAGCGCAAGGCGCGTGACGGCCGCCGCACGGGGCGTCCTCCCTCCCGCGAGCGCGATGCTGTCGACGCGAATCGCCACGGCGCTCGTCCTGATTCCGCTCGTCCTCGCGGCGCTGTTCGGGCTGCCGCCCGCGGGCTGGGCGCTCGTGGCGCTTGCGGCGGTCGTGGCCGCCGCGGTCGAATGGGCCCGCCTCGCCGGATGTGACACGCGGCAGAGCGCCGCCTTCGGCGCGGTGACGGTGGCCTGCGGCGCCGTCTGCATCGCGGCTCCGGCAGCGGGCTTCGGCGCCCGCGGCTGGCCCGCCGTCGTTGTGGTCGCGCTCTGCGCGCCGGCGCTCGCGTTCTGGCTGCTGGTGGCCCCGCGCTGGCTCCGCGCGAACACCCGGCCGGCGTCGAAGCTCGCGGTGTGCGCCGTCGGGCTCGTCGTGCTGATCGGGGCCTGGGCCGCGGTCGTGCAGCTGCAGGCGCGCTCGCCGTGGCTCGTGCTCGCCGCCCTGGCCGTCGTCTGGATCGCGGACACCGCGGCGTATTTCGCCGGTCGTGCGCTCGGGCGCCACAAGCTCGCGCCCGCGATCAGTCCCGGCAAGACGTGGGAAGGCGTCGGCGGCGGACTCGTGGCGGTGGCCATCTACGCGCTGGCGCTCGCGCCGCTCGCGCCGCGCGCGGGATACCCGGGCGACGTCTCGGCGGCCGCCGCTGTCGCGTGGGTCGCGCTCGCGCTCGGCCTCACGGCGCTCTCCGTCGAGGGCGACCTCGTCGAATCGCTGCTCAAGCGCCACGCCGGCGTCAAGGACAGCGGGCGCCTGCTGCCCGGCCACGGCGGCGTGCTGGACCGCATCGACGCGCTCCTGTCGTCGATGCCCGCGGCCGCGCTCCTCGCCCAGGGCTTCCTGCGATGACCCTGCGCCGCGTGAGCCTCCTGGGTGCGACGGGATCGATCGGTGCGTCGACGCTCGACGTGATCGCGCGCCATCCGGAACGCTTCGAGGTGGTCGCCCTCGCCGCGAACCGCGACGCGGAGACGCTGGCCGCCCTCTGTCGGCGGCACGCGCCGCGGATCGCCGCGCTGCGCGATCCCGAGGCCGCACGCTTGCTCGCGCGGGATCTCGCCGCCGCGGGCCTGCGGACCGAGGTCCTGTCCGGCGAGGCAGGGCTGTGTGCCGTCGCGACGCTGCCCGAGGCCGACACGGTGCTCGCCGCGATCGTCGGCGCGGCCGGGCTCGGGCCGACCCTTGCCGCCGCGCGCGCGGGCAAGCGGATCCTGCTCGCCAACAAGGAAGCGCTGGTGATCGGCGGCGCCGCGTTCATGGCGGCGGTCGCGGCGGGCGGCGCGACGCTGCTGCCCGTCGACAGCGAGCACAATGCGATCTTTCAGTGCCTGCCCCCGCGCGACGGCCGGAGCCCGGCGGCCGCCGGCGTGCGACGGATTCTGCTCACGGCGTCGGGCGGCCCTTTCCGCACGCGGTCGCCCGCCGAGCTCGCGCGCGTGACGCCCGACGAGGCGTGCGCGCACCCGAACTGGGTGATGGGCCGGAAGATCAGCGTCGACTCGGCGACGATGATGAACAAGGGCCTGGAAGTGATCGAGGCGCACTGGCTCTTCGGAGCGCCGCGCGAGACGATCGAGGTCGTGATTCATCCGGAGAGCGTCATCCATTCGCTGGTCGAATACGTTGACGGCAGCGTGCTCGCCCAGCTCGGCCATCCGGACATGCGCACGCCGATCGCGCAGGCGCTCGCCTGGCCCGACCGGATCGCCGCCGGCGTCTCGCCGCTCGACCTCGCGCGCCACGCCCCGCTCACGTTCGAGGCGCCGGACCCGGCCCGCTTCCCCTGCCTCGCGCTCGCCTACGAGGCGCTCGACGCGGGAGGCACCGCGCCCGCGGTGCTGAACGCCGCCAACGAAGTCGCCGTCGCCGCGTTCCTCGCGGGCCACATCCGCTTCACGGACATCGCGCCCGCCTGCGCCGACGCGCTGGCGCGGCTGCCCGCGCGCCCGGTCAGCGCTCTCGACGACGCGCTCGACGCCGACCGCGACGCGCGCGCGGCGACGCGCGCATTTCTTCTTCTTCCCGCGAATTCGGCGGCGACGGTGGCCTGATGGACATCCTCCAGAAGCTTCTCGCGTTCCTCGTCGTGCTCGGCGTGCTGATCACCTTCCACGAGCTCGGCCACTACTGGGTCGCGCGCCTCGCCGGGGTCAAGGTGCTGCGCTTCTCGATCGGCTTCGGGCGGGTCCTGTGGTCGCGTCGCTACGGGCGCGACCAGACCGAGTGGGCGCTGTCGGCGGTGCCGCTCGGCGGCTACGTGAAGATGGCCGACGAGCGCGAAGGGGACGTCGCGCCGGAGGATCGCCCGCGCGCCTTCAACCGGCAGGGCGTCGGCCGCAGGATCGCCATCGTCGCCGCCGGGCCGATCGCGAATCTCGCGCTCGCCGTCCTGCTGCTCGCGGCGACGTTCGTCGCGGGCGTGCCCGGGCAGCGTGCGCTCCTCGCGACGCCGGCGCCCGACACCGCGGCCGCGCTCGCGGGCGTCCGCGAGGGCGATCTCGTGACCGCCGTCGACGGCGCGTCGGTCAGGAGCTGGCAGGACCTGCGCTGGCGTCTGTTGCGGCTGTCCGGCCGGCCGGACGCTTCGCTCACGGTCGAGCGGCCCGACGGATCGGCGGCGACGCGGCTCCTTTCGCTCGAGTCGCTGGGCGGCGCCGACTGGGAAGGCAACTTCATGCCGGCGTTGGGCCTCGTGGCCGACCTCGGCGCGCCGATCATCGACCAGGTGATCGAGGGCAAGCCGGCGGACCGCGCCGGGCTGCGCGCCGGGGATCGCATCGTCGCGATCGACGGTGCGGCCGTCCACTCGCCCGCCGACGCGGCGAGCCGCACGAACGCGAAGCCCGCGGCGCCGGTGACGTTCCGGGTCGCGCGCGACGGCGCGGAGTTCGACGCGGCCCTCACCACCGACGCGATCGAGCAGGGCGGGCGCCGGGTCGGCGTCGCCGGCGTCAGGCTCAAGGTCGATCCCGCGGCGGCGGCGCGGCTTGCCGTGACCGTGCGCTACGGCGTCCTCGAAGCGCTGGGGCAGGGCGCGCAGCGGACCTGGGAGCTGTCGGTGTTCACGCTCAAGATGCTGGGCCGCGTGCTGATCGGCGAGGCGTCGCTCAAGAACATCAGCGGGCCGCTCACGATGGCCGACTTCGCAGGCCAGTCGGCGCAGGCCGGCGCGCTCGCGTTCATCGGCTATCTCGCCCTCATCAGCATCAGCCTAGGCGTGCTCAACCTGCTCCCCGTTCCTCTTCTGGATGGGGGGCATTTGCTGTATTATTTCGCCGAATTGCTGAAGGGCAGTCCCGTTTCCGATCGCGCCTTCGAGGTCGGCCAGCGCATCGGCATGGCGGTGCTGGCGGTGTTGATGGCGCTGGCACTTTTCAATGACCTCACCCGGCTGTTCTGACCGCGGGCGTGCGCGGCGCATCGGCGCGCTTCGCGCGCTCGTCGCGGCACTCTTCGCCGGACTCGCCCCCGTCCCCGTCCACGCCTTCGAGCCGTTCGTCGTCAAGGACATCCGCGTCGAGGGCGTCCAGCGCACCGAGGCCGGCACGGTCTTCTCCTACCTTCCGATCAAGGTCGGGGAGCGCGTCGACGACGCGAAGGCGGCGGAGGCGGTGAAGGCGCTGTTCGCAACCGGCTTCTTCCGCGACGTGCGGCTCGAGGTCGACAACGGCGTGCTGATCGTCGTGGTCCAGGAACGGCCGACGATCAGCAAGGTGGACATCAGCGGCAACAAGGAATTCGACACCGACACGCTCAAGAAGGCGCTGAAGGACATCGGCCTCGCCGAGGCCAAGATCTTCGACCGCTCGGCGCTCGACCGCGCCGAGCAGGAGATGAAGCGCCAGTACATCACGCGCGGCAGGTACGCGGCGCAGGTGACCACGACGGTCACGCCGCAGGAGCGCAACCGCGTCGCCGTCAACTTCACGATCGTCGAGGGCGACACCGCGAAGATCGCGCGGATCAACATCGTCGGCAACAAGGCGTTCACCGAAGCCCAGCTGCTGAACGAGATGCAGCTGACCACCCCCGGCTGGTTCACCTGGTACACGAAGAACGACCAGTATTCGAAGCAGAAGCTCAGCGCCGACCTCGAGA
>DASQBO010000097.1:0-8652 GCA_035635175.1 Casimicrobiaceae bacterium
GCTCGGGCAGCGTGAGCAGGTCGACGCCGTCGAACAGGATCTGGCCCCCCGCGATCCGCCCCGGCGGCCGCGGCACGAGCCCCATGATCGAGAGCGACGTCACGCTCTTCCCGCAGCCCGATTCGCCGACGATCCCGAGCGTGCGGCCGGCGTCGACCCCGAAGCTCACGCCGTCGACGGCGGCGACCTCGCGCCCGCCGGCCTTGAAGTACGTGCGGAGGTCCCGCACTTCGAGGAGCGGATTCAGCGCGCTCGCGGCCTCGGCGCCAGCACGGGCATCGACGAGTTGTGGCATCGGCCGCACTCAGTCGCTCGCGGACGGTCCCTTCGGGCCTGCGCTCGCCTGGAAGCGCGCGACGCGGTCCTCGATCACCGCGCGGTCGGTGATGCCGACCGGGTCGGCGCGCGAAGGCAGGCATGCGACGAACGGCTGGAAGCGCTCCAGGCTCTTCTCGTAGAGTCGGCGGAGCTCGGCGAACGGACTCTCGTGATCGTCGGCGCGGAGGTCGAGGCAGGGATAGGACTCGGTCGACGCGATCACGAGCGCGGCGGACTGGCGCCCGCGCTTGTCGCCGCCGGCTGCGTCCCCCGCGTCGAGCGCCGCGAGGAGGCGCAGCGCGAGCGGCAAGCCCGCGGTGCGCTCGTAGGCGGCCGCGGTCGCGGCCAGAACCTCGGGGCCCGCGAGCATGTTGCCCGCAACGCTGTAGCCGGCGCCCGCGCGCTGGCCGCACCACTCGATGCAGGCGGTTCCGGTGTGCGCGGCGACGCGGCCGCGCGTGTCGATCGCGTGCAGCTGCCGGTGCTCGCGGCCCGCATCGGCTTCGGTCAGCATGCGCACGACCTCGGCCGGCGGCGTCCCCTGCGCGAGCAGCGTGAGGCCGGGCTCGGCGTAGAGCGGGTTCACGAGCGCCTGCGTCGCGAGCGCGCCGACGCCGCTCCGCACGTGCGGGCACAGCGCGCCGACCGCGAAGAAGCGGCTCGCGATCGCGACGCCCAGGGTGCCGGCGTCGTCGCGCGCGAGGATGGACCAGGTCATGGGCGGCTACGCGACGCGCTTCGCGTGCAGCAGGCCGAATTCCGCGCGGACGGCGAACCCGAGCGCGCGATAGAGCGCGATCGCGCCCTCGTTCGCGGAGAGCACGTGCAGGAAGGGCGTCTCGCCCGCGGCGAGCATCCGGTTGACGACCCGGGCGCTCAGCGCGCGCGCGTGCCCGCGGCCGCGAACGTCCGGGTGCGTGCAGATCGCGCTCACCTCGCGGAAGCCGTCGATCCACATGCGCTCGCCCGCCATCGCCACCAGGCGCCCGCCCTCGCGGATGCCGATGAACCGGCCGAGCTCGATCGTCCGCGTTCGGAACGGTCCGGGCTGCGCGAGCGCGACCAGCGCCAGCATCTCCTCGACGTCGCCCGCGCCGAGCGTCGTCGCGTCGACGTCCGCTTCCGGCAGCGACTCGCGCGACGCGAGAACCATCTGCGTGATCCGCGCCTCGCGCAGGATCTCCCACGAGGCGGGCAGCGACGGCGGCGCGGTCTCGAAGATGCCCATCTCGTCGCCGGGCTCGACGAGCGCCGCCAGCGCCGCGACGTTCGCGGACTCCGGCGCCGGCAACCCGGCGAGCGGCGAAATGTCGGCCGGGTATCGGCGCGCGAGCTCGCCGCCCAAAGCGAGATGCGAGTGTCGCGTCGTGAGCGCCCGCCAGATGGGATTGTCGAGCGGATGGCCGGAGGGGGACCGCAGCATGGCGGGCAGATGGTAACCTGACGGCGACCGCCGCCGCCGTCCCGATCGATGGGCAAGCGCATCCTGATCCTGCCGGGCCACCCCGACCCGCGTCCCGAGCGCCTCTGCCGCGCCCTGGCCGAGGCCTGCCACGCCGGAGCGACCGACGCCGGCCACGGCGTCGCAGCGGCGGCAACGCGATGATCCCGAAGCGCTGGCTCGACTTCCTCTATGCGCGGGCGTGGGTCACGTTCGCGCTGATGGTCGCGTTCTTCCTGCTGTTCGGGATCACGTCGGTCAACCTGTTCGTCCTGCTCAAGATGAACATCGACCTGTTCATCGAGTACGGGGCGATGGTGATCGCCGACGGCGCGCTCGAGCAGCTCGTCGACCTGATCGGGTCGGCGATCCTTAGCATCGTCTTCTACCTCTTATTCAAGGTCTGCGAACGGCTGCTCGTGGAGCGGCTCGTCGCGCGCAAGTTCGGCGCGGGCGGCGCGACGCCGCGCTGACGCGGCGCCTTGCCGGGCCTCGCGCGTCAGTGCGCCGAGTGCGAGGAGGCCGCGGTGCCTGACGCCGGCACCCGCGCCGGACGCACGGCGTCGTCGGCCGCGTCGAGACACGCGACGTCGCCGTTGATCTCGCCGCCCTCGGCGACGACGAGCTTGCCGTAGCGGATCGTCCCCGAGACGCGGCCCGTGCCGTGCACGACGAGCCGCGTGCGCGCGGTGAGCTCGCCCGAGAACGTGCCGTGGATCTCGGCCACGTCGATCATCGCGGTGCCGACGAGCGTCCCCGGACGCGCGATCTCCATCGCCTTGCTGTGGACCGTCGCCTCGACGTGGCCCTCGATCGTCAGGGCGTCGCAGTCGGAGATTTCCACGCCCTTGAGCTTGATGTTGACGCCGACGAAGAGCCTGCTGCCGGGAGCCTCGGCGCTCGCCGGCGACGGCGCGCGGCCCGTGTCGCCGGGCGCGTGTGCCGGTGCGGGCGGCGCCGGGGCCGCCGTGGCGGTCGCCGCCGCTCCCGGCTGCGGCGAGAGGCGCAGGTCCGAGGGCGCCCGGTGGGGCGTCGGAGGATCGTACAGCGCGGGCTTGAGCGCGCCCTTGCCCACGGGTTTCGGATCGGCGATCTGATCAGGACGACCGAACTTGAGCATGCTCCTTCCCCTTCGCGCCGATGATGACAACGTCATTATCGCGCGTTGGAGCGATTGTGCAAGAGCATGCTCGTGACTGTAGGACCAGCCCTACACTTGCGGTTCGAAGCGGACTGACATTTCGAGATCCCGTGGCAGCCCTACGGTGAGGCCGACCTCGTCGCCGGCCCACGTCCAGACGATGATCGCGATGCCCGGGATACGCGCGTGAACTCGTCTCGCCGTTCAGCGGCCGACCCGCCCGAACCACAGCACGGAGAGTCCGGCTGCCAGCACCGCGAGCGCCGCGCCGGCCGCGGCGAACAGCGCGGAGATCTCGGTCTGCTTCTTCTCGAGCACGTAGCGCGCGTTGAGCGTTTCGTAGACCTTGCGCAGGTCAGCGCCGCTGCCCGCGTGGAAATACTCGGCGGCGGTCGCCTGCGCGATCGCGCGGAGCGTTTCCTCGTCGAAGCGCATGTAGATCGACATCCCGTCGGCGTTCGCCGTGCCGCCCTGAGCGCTGCCGAAGCCGACCGTGTAGACCTTGACCCCGCGGTCGGCCGCGAGCTTGGCGGCATCGAGCGGGTCGGGTCCGGTCGTCCGGCGGCCGTCGGTCAGGAGGATGATCGCGAAGTTCCGGTTCGAGCCGGGCGGCA
Organism: Casimicrobiaceae bacterium; assembly: GCA_035635175.1. GTDB lineage: Bacteria > Pseudomonadota > Gammaproteobacteria > Burkholderiales > Casimicrobiaceae > CAIWHR01. The sequence continues at coordinate 3,515 of DASQBO010000097.1, forward strand.
CCGGCTTGAACTCCTTCTTCTCCAGCCGCGGCTTGTCGATCGGGGCGCTCCTCGGCATGTCGCGCGGCGGACGCGCGCTGGTGTTCGCCGCCTCGAGCTCCGCCGCGTCCTCCGGGAAGAGCGCGGCCAGCGACACGATGATGCCGCTGCCAATCGCCGTGTGCAGCTGGAGCTGGAGCCGGTCGATCGCCTCGACGAGGTCGCGCCGGTCGGACGTGGGCTTCTGCACGATCGACGCCGAGCCCGCGAACGCGACAATGCCGATCCGCACGTCGGCGGGCTGCTCCGCGACGAACGCCTTCGCCGCCTCGCGGGCGGCGGCGAGCCGCGACGGCTCGACGTCGTTCGCGCGCATGGACAGCGAGACGTCGATCGCGAGGATGATCGTCCGCTGCTCGGACGGCAGCGTGATCACGGCGCTCGGCCGCGCGACGGCGACGATCAGCACCGCGAGCGCGATGCCGAGCAGCAGCGGCGGCACGTGGCGCCGAAACCGGGCGCCCGGCCCCTGCGCGGCGCGGACGAGGTCGAGGCTCGCGTAGCGGACCGCGGCTTTGACGCGGCGGTGCTGGAGCAGCACGTAGGCGCCCGCCAGCAGCGGCAGTGCCAGCAACAGCCACAACGCCTGCGGCGTCTCGAACGTCATCGATCCTCTTCCAGCGGAATGGTGCCCGATTCTCGCGCCGATGCCGGCGCCGGCACAACGTCCCGCGCGCCCGCGTCCGGAAATGGTACGCTCCCGAGGCCCCTGCCGCCGCCATGGATTCCGCCTACCGCATGACCGCCGTCGACGTCCTGCAGCTCGTCGACATCCGCACCAAGATCGTAAGCGTGTCGTCGTTCGCGATCGGGAGCGCGTGGGCCGTGGCCGAACGCCACGCGTTCGCGCCCGCTGCGTTCGCGCTGATGCTCGCCGCCACGCTCTGCGTCGACATGGGGACGACCGCGTTCAACAGCTACTACGACTTCCTGCACGGCGTCGACAGGCGCGACACCGACGTCGAGGCGTGGAAGGCGCTGGTCCAGCGCCCGATCGCGCCGGGTGTCGCACGCGCGATCGCCTGGATGATGTTCGCAACCGCCGCCGCGCTCGGGCTCGCGCTCGGCGCCCTCGTCGACTGGAGGGTGGTCGGCGTGGGCGCCGCGTGCATGGCCGTGGGCCTGCTCTACAGCGCGGGCCCCTTCGCCATCGCGCGGTTTCCGGTGGGCGAGGCGTTCGCGGGCGGGCTCCTCGGTCTCGTGCTGATCGCGCTGTCCGCGTACGTGCAGGGCGCCGTGCCGACGGCCGCCGTCGCGTGGCTCGGGCTGCCGTCGTCGACGCTGATCGCGACGATCCTCTCCGTCAACAACGCATGCGACCGCGCCGGCGACGAACGCGCGGGACGGCAAACGCTCGGCATCCTGCTCGGGGCCTCTGGCGCCGCGCGCGCGATCCTGCTGCAGGCGGCGCTCACGCTCGTACTCGCGCTTGCGCTCGTCCCGCTCGGCACGCTGCCCCGCGCGGCGCTGGTGCCGATCGCCGTCGCCGGCGCGTTCGGCGCGCGCACGCTCGCGCGGATGCACCGCCGCGGCTATTCGGCCGCCACCAAGGCGGCGGCGATGGGCGGGATCTCGGCGGTCTTCGTCGCCTACACGCTCGCGATCCTCGCCGGGATCGCGATGCGCGCGTGGGGCTGGCCGTGAGTGCCCGGCGATGGCTGCGCACCGCACTCGTCGCGAGCGTCGCCTGCGCGGCGGGCGCGCCGCTCGCCTATTACGATCACACGGCCCAATACGAGGAGACGGCCGCCGTCGCCGCGCGCTTCCCGGATCCTCCCGGGCCGCTCGCGACGCCCGGCTTCAAGTCGAACCGGGTCGACTTCACGTCGCACCCCGAGATCCTGAAGTTCCTGGACGACCTCGCGAAGCGCGCGCCCGACATGCGGGTGTTGACGGCCGGCCGGTCGATCGCGGACCGGTCGATTCCGCTCGTCGTGTTTGCGCACCCCCCGGCCGCGAACGGCGCCGCGCTCCGCGCGAACGGCAAGCCGACGCTGCTCGTGATCGCCGGACAGCACGGCGACGAGCCGGCCGGCGGCGAGGCCGCGCTCGTGCTCGCGCAGCAACTCGCCAGCCCCAGGGGCGCGCTGCTCGATCGCGTCAACGTGCTGATCGTGCCGCGGGCGAATCCCGACGGCGCGTTCGACTGGAAGCGCGGGCTCGAGAACGGCGGCGACGTGGACCGCGACCACCTGCTGCAGTGGTCGCCCGAAGGCCGCGCGCTGGGCCGCGCCTTCGCCGACTACGAGCCGGCGGTCGTCGTCGACAGCCGCGAGTTCGGCGTCAAGCTGCCGTGGTTGGAGAAGTTCGGCGCGCTGCAGCGTTACGACGTGATGCTCCAGTGCGCGACGGTGCCGAACCTCGCGCCCGGCATCGCAACGGCGTGCGAGACGCTGTTCCGCGCGCCGCTCGCCCAGGCTTACGAGGCCGCCGGCTACGCGCCGTCGTGGCACTACGACACGTCGTACGACGTGGGCGACCTCAAGGTGTCGATGGGCAGCGTCCTGCCGGACACCGGCTGCAACGTCGCCGGGCTGCGCGGCGCGATCAGCCTGCGGGTCGCGTCGCGCGGCGCGGGCATCGGGCGCGCGCACTTCCGCCGCCGCGTCGAGACGCATCTCCTCGCGTTGAACGCGGCGCTCGACGCCACTGCGCGCCACGCCGACGAGATCAAGGCCGCCGTGCAGCGCGCGCGCAACGACGTCGTCGCGGCCGCCGGCAAGGGCGAGTTCGTCGTCGCCGGGGCGGCCACGGCGGGGCGGCAGTCGCTCGTGATGCTCGACCCCGTGACGGGCGCGGACAAGACCGTGGAGGTCGACTGGATGTCGGCGCTCGAGATCCGCCCGCTGCGGTCGCGCGCGCGGCCCTACGGCTATCTGCTGCCGGCCTCGCAGCTCTCGGCCGCGATGCGGCTCGCGCACCTCGGCGTCGCCGTGCGGCGGGTCGAGCGCGACGGCGCGGTGGAGCTCGAGCGCTACCGGATCGCCCGCGCGACGGTCGCGAAGAAGAGTGGCGTGCGCGCCAACGACGGCGAGTCGCCGATCCGCGCCGTGAATCTCGAGGTCGCCGTCGAGCGCCTCGCCGGGTCCGTCAAGGCCGGCGACTTCTACGTTCCGCTCGACCAGCCGCTCGGCAACGTGGTCGTCGCGGCGCTCGAGCCGGACGCCGAATCGAGCTACGCGGCGAACTACGTGCTCGCCTATCCGGGGCCGCGCGAGCCGCGCCTCGTGCCCGTCTACCGCCTCGTCGCGCCGTTCGACCTGCCGAGCGGCCCGTGGAGCCCGCCGTGAGGACGGGCGGTCGGCCCCTTCGACCCGTCACTTCGTCCTGGCGCCCCGGTTTCCATTGCCGTCGCCGCCCGTCGCGCCCACGCGCTTGGCGGGATCGATGTCGAGATACTTCCAGTAGCTCGTGAAGATCGGGGGGGCGTATCCCTGCACCCACGGCTGGACGAGGTTGCTCTCCAGACGGAAGAGCGCCGGCAGCTCCGGCATGTACGTGTACGCGATCTCGGTCATCCGGCGGGCGGCCGCGACCTGCGCCTCGACGTCCCCGCTGCGGACGAAGGCGTCGGCCGCCCGATCGAACTCGGCATCCTTGAACTGTGTGACGTTGACCCGCTGCGGCTGCCGGCTGTGCATCTGCGAGAGCTCGTTGTAGCCCGACGGCGAGCCCCCGAACCCGCCGAAGTACATCTGAAACTGGCCCTGCTCGAGTTCCTTGATCGCGTCCTGGAACGGCGTCACGTGGAAGTCGGTGCGCAGCCCCGCCGCCGCCATGTTCTTCTTCCAGAGCGTCTGCACCTCGCGCATCACCGCGCCCGAGCGCAGCGTCATGTTGATCGTCAGCGGCTTGCCGTCGGGCGCCTTGCGGAAGCCCTCGGCGTCGCGCGCCTGGTAGCCGAACCGGTCGAGCAGCGCGTTCGCGGCCGCCGGATCGTAGAGCGGCTTCGGAGCGAGCGTGGGATCGTGGCCGCCGACGCCGGGCGGCACGAACTGCGACGCGGGCAGCCCCTGCCCCGCGTAGACGACGCGGATCAGCGCGTCGACGTCGAGCGCGAGCGCCATTGCGCGGCGCAGCGCGATCCGATCCTTCTCCTTGCCGCCGATCACCGGGTCGGCCATGTTGAAGTAGAAGCAGAACACGAACGGCTCCGGGAACACGTGGCGGACAATGCCGCGCGCCGCGTACTCCGGCTTGAGCTTGCCGTCGGTCAGCATCCGGCCGGCGATGTCGCCGCGCAGCACGATCACGTCGAGCGCGCCGCGCTCGAACTGCAGCAGGCGCGGCAGGTCCTCGTCGACGATCGCGATGTCGACGATGCCGATCTGCGGGATCCGCTTGCCCTTCATGCTGCGCACGAGCTCCGCGTATTTCGGGTCGTCGCTCGCGGGGAAATACGCCTCGCGATAGTTGGGGTTCGCCTCCAGCACGATGCGCGAGCCGCGCTGCCATTCCTTGAGCTTGTACGGCCCGGTGCCGACCGCGCGCACGCGGATGTCGCGCCCGGCCGCCTCGACCACCTCGCGCGCCGAGGCCGGGACGAAGCTCAGGACGTCCTGCACGTTGGGATAGTTCACCTCGTTCAACCGAAGCTGCAGCGTGTAGCGGTCGAGCGCGCGCAGGCCCGCGATCGGCTTGTCGTAGTCGAACTTGCCCGACTTCGCGGCGGCGTCCACGACCGGCCGCGCGCCGATCAGGAGGTCGGCGATGATCGGCGAGCCGCCGCGGCGGCCGTTCGGGTCCATCCATCGCTTGTACGAGTAGACGTAGTCCTCCGCGGTGAGCTCGCGCGGCTTGCCTCCGAACGCCGGGTCGTCGGTGAAGCGGATGCCGCGCTTCAGCTTCACTGTCCACGTCCGGCCGCCGTCGGTGATCTCGATCGGGCCTTCGGCGGTGTTGGGCGCGAGGCGCGCCGGTGTCGCGAGATAGTCCCACTCGTAGAGGCCCTCGAAGATCGAGCGCAGCACGACGAAAGACGGATCGTCGGTGTACTGGTGCGGGTCGAGCGTGTCGATGTCGGGCGAGGCGACGCGCAGCACCTTGTTCGGATCGGCGGCCGCGGCGGCGGTGCCGGTCGCGACGGCGAGCGCCAGCGC
>DASQBO010000098.1:0-3831 GCA_035635175.1 Casimicrobiaceae bacterium
CGGGCCGTGATGCTGCGACAGCCAGCCGCCGCCCGCGGCGCCGACGAACGTGCCGAGGAATTGGACGCTGGAATAGACGCCGACCGCGGTGCCCTTTGCGGCCGGCGGCGCGAACTTCGAGATGAGCGAAGGGAGCGTCGCCTCGAGCAGGTTGAACGCCGTGAAGAAGACGACGAGCGACGCGATGGTCAGCGCGAGCGAGGCTCCGGCGACCGCGAGCAGCGCCTGGCCGGCGAACAGGATCACGATCGCACCGATGAACACGGGCTTGCCGCGTCCGGGCCGATCGGCGTTCAGCATGCCGGGAACCATCAGCACGACCGACGCCGCGAGCACCGAGAGATAGACGATCCAGTGCCGCGTCGCGGGAATGCCGTTGTCGCGCAGCATGAACGGGACCTGCACGAAGAGCGCCATCAGCGCCGCGTGCAGCGCGAAGATCCCGTAGTTGAGGCGTAACAGCTGCCCGTCGGCCAGCACCGACCGCCACTGGCTCGGCGAATCGGTGGAGGCGGTCACTTCCGGCGCCTTCGGCACCATCGCGTTGAACACGACGATCGCCGCGAGCGCGAGCGCGCCGGTCATGACGAAGATGCCCGGCACGCCGACGATGCCCGTCAGCACGGGGCCGAGTACGAGGGAAAGGGCGAACGTCGCGCCGATCGTCATCCCGATCGCCGCCATCGCGCGCGTGCGCACCTCGTCGCGCGTGAGATCCGCGGCGAGCGCGATCACCGCGGCGGAGATCGCGCCCGCGCCCTGCACCGTGCGCCCGGCGATCGTCCAGTAGATCGTCGGCGCCCACGCGGCGACGAAGCTCCCGAGCGCGAAGACGACGAGTCCCGCAGCGATCACGGGGCGGCGGCCCCAGCGGTCGGACGCCCAGCCGAAGGGAATCTGAAGCACCGCCTGCGTGAGGCCGTACGCGCCGAGCGCGAGCCCGACGAGCGCGTGGTCGCGCCCTCCCGGCAGCGTCTCGGCGTACAGAGCGAGCACCGGCAGCACGATGAACATGCCGAGCATCCGCAGCCCGAAGATCCCGGCGAGTCCCGCCGTCGCGCGGCGCTCCGCGGGCGTCATCCGCGGTCGCGAGCGGCGTTCCCCGCTGGCGGCGGGGGCGGATACCGGGTCGTGCTGCATGGGCATTGTCCGCACGCGAAGGGAGCGGACGAGAGCGGGACGAGAGAAGCGGTTGGAAGCGAACTGCGAATTGGCGGTATAGTAACAGGTTGCCCCGCGTTCCGGCATGCGACGGATGGCCTAATGAGGGCGGAGTCGCGCGCCGGCGGGAAGCCAACGAAACCGGACTGTCGGGACTCGACGCAGCATGGAATACATCCGCATCCGCGGCGCGCGCACGCACAACCTCAAGAACATCAATCTCGAGCTGCCGCGCCACCGGCTGATCGTGGTCACCGGCCTCTCCGGCTCGGGCAAGAGCTCGCTCGCCTTCGACACGCTCTACGCCGAAGGGCAGCGCCGCTACGTCGAGTCGCTGTCGGCCTACGCGCGGCAGTTCCTGCAGCTGATGGAGAAGCCCGACGTCGACCTGATCGAGGGCCTGTCGCCGGCGATCTCGATCGAGCAGAAGGCCACTTCGCACAATCCGCGCTCGACGGTCGGCACCGTCACCGAGATCCACGACTACCTGCGGCTGCTCTTCGCGCGCGTCGGCGACCCGTACTGCCCCGACCACCCGGAGCAGAAGCTCGCCGCGATGACGATCTCGCAGATGGTCGACGCGACGCTCGCGTTGCCCGAGGACACGAAGCTCATGATCCTCGCGCCGGTGGTCGTCAACCGCAAGGGCGAGCAGATCGAGCTCCTGGTCGAGCTCCGGGCGAAGGGGTTCGTCCGCGTGCGCGTCGACGGCAAGGTGCACGAGATCGACGCGGTGCCGCGGCTCGCGAAGAACACGAAGCACACGGTCGAGGTCGTCGTCGACCGCCTGCGGCTGCGGCCGGATCTCAAGCAGCGGCTCGCGGAATCGTTCGAGACGGCGCTCCGCGCCGGCGACGGCCGTGCGATCGTCGTCGAGATGGGCGACGAGAAGGATGAACCGCGGGAGCATCTGTACTCGGCGAAGTTCGCGTGCCCCGTCTGCAACTACGCGCTGCCCGAGCTCGAGCCGCGGCTGTTCTCGTTCAACAGCCCGATGGGGGCGTGCCCGCGCTGCGACGGCCTCGGGACGATCTCCTTCTTCGACCCGAAGCGCGTCGTAGCCTTCCCGCAGCTCTCGCTCGCGTCGGGCGCGATCAAGGGCTGGGACCGGCGCAACCAGTTCTACTTCCAGATGCTCGGGAGCCTCGCGAAGCACGCGGGCTTCGACCTCGAGCGCCCGTTCGCGCGGCTGCCGGAGCGCGTGCAGCAGCTCGTGCTCTACGGTAGCGGCGAGGAGCCGATCCCGTTCGCCTACCTCTCCGAGCGCGGCCGGCCGATGGTGCGCGAGCACCCGTTCGAGGGAATCATCCCGAACCTCGAGCGCCGCTACCGCGAGACGGACTCGGTGATGGTGCGCGAGGAGCTCGCGAAGTACCTGAACTCGAAGCCGTGTCCCGACTGCGGCGGGACGCGCCTGCGGCGCGAGGCGCGCTTCGTGAAGATCGGCGATGGCGCGGAGGCGCGTGCGATCTACGAGGTCTCCGGGCTCGCGCTCAAGGAGGCGGCCGACTATTTCGCCGCGCTCGCCCTCGAAGGACAGAAGCAGGCGATCGCCGAGAAGATCGTCAAGGAGATCGTGAGCCGGCTCGCGTTCCTGAACAACGTCGGGCTCGAATACCTGTCGCTCGACCGCTCCGCCGAGACGCTGTCCGGGGGAGAGTCGCAGCGCATCCGGCTCGCCTCGCAGATCGGGTCCGGGCTCACCGGCGTCATGTACGTGCTCGACGAGCCGTCGATCGGCCTCCACCAGCGCGACAACGACCGGCTGCTCTCGACGCTCAAGCATCTGCGCGACCTCGGCAACAGCGTGATCGTCGTCGAGCACGACCACGACGCGATCTGCGCCGCCGACTACATCGTGGACATGGGGCCCGGCGCCGGCGAGCACGGCGGGCAGATCGTCGCGCAGGGGACGCCCGAGGAAATCCGGCTCGCGACGCAGTCGCTGACCGGCCAATACCTCGCAGGCCACCGGCAGATCCCGATGCCGGCGCGCAGGCTGCGCGCGGATCCCGAGCGGATGCTGACGGTGACGGGCGCGACGGGCAACAACCTGCGCGAAGTGACGCTGAAGCTGCCCGTCGGGTTGTTCGTCTGCGTGACGGGCGTGTCCGGGTCGGGCAAGTCGACGCTCATCAACGACACGCTCTATCACGCGATCGCGCGCCATCTCTACGGCAGCACGACCGAGCCCGCGCCGTTCCACGAGATGCTGGGGCTCGAGTTCTTCGACAAGGTGATCAGCGTCGACCAGAGCCCGATCGGCCGCACGCCGCGGTCGAACCCCGCGACCTACACCGGGCTCTTCACGCCCATCCGCGAGCTCTTCGCGCAGGTGAAGGAGGCGCGCGAGCGCGGCTACGGACCCGGCCGGTTCTCGTTCAACGTGAAGGGCGGGCGCTGCGAGGCGTGCCAGGGCGACGGCCTGATCAAGGTCGAGATGCACTTCCTGCCCGACGTCTACGTTCCGTGCGACGTCTGCCACGGCCAGCGCTACAACCGCGAGACGCTCGAGATCCGCTACAAGGACAGGAACATCCACGAAGTGCTGGCGATGACGGTCGAGCAGGCGTACGCGTTCTTCGAGCCGGTGCCCGCGGTCGCGCGCAAGCTCGCGACGCTCCTCGACGTGGGCCTGGGCTACATCACGCTCGGGCAGTCGGCGACCAC
>DASQBO010000099.1:0-22824 GCA_035635175.1 Casimicrobiaceae bacterium
ATCTACGACATGGTCATCATGCACGTCGAGCGGGCGCTGATCTCGTCGGTCATGGAGCGCGCCGGGGGCAACCAGACCCAGGCCGCCGACATGCTCGGCATGAACCGCAACACGCTGCGCACCAAGCTCTCGAAGTACGGAATACGATAGCTCGCGCCGCGAGCGTCGCTCCGCAGGACTCCAACGCCCCGGCCGCAGGTACCGCCGACCGAGAGCATGCCCGCACGAGTCGCCCGCGCGCTCCTCTCCGTTTCCGACAAGACGGGCCTCGCCGCGTTCGCGGGCGGCCTCGCGCGTCTAGGCGTCACGCTCCTGTCGACCGGGGGGACGGCGAGGGCGCTCGCCGACGCCGGCCTCGACGTCGTCGAGATCGGCGACTACACCGGCTTTCCGGAGATGCTCGACGGCCGGGTCAAGACGCTTCACCCGAAGGTCCACGGCGGGATCCTCGCGCGGCGCGACGTGCCCGCGCACGCCGCGGCGCTCGAGAAGCACGCGATTCCGACGATCGACCTCGTCGTCGTCAGTCTCTATCCCTTTCGCGAGACGGTTGCGCGGCCCGGCTGCACGCTCGAGGACGCGATCGAGAACATCGACATCGGCGGTCCCGCGATGGTGCGTTCCGCGGCCAAGAACTGGCGCGACGTCGGCGTCGTCGTCGACCCCGCCGATTACGCGGCGCTCCTCTCGGAGCTCGAGGCCCACGGCGGCGCGCTGTCCGCCGCGACCCGCTTCGCGCTCGCGCGGAAGGCGTTCTCGCACACCGCGGCCTACGACGGCGCGATCTCGAACTGGCTGACCGCCCGCGGGCCCGACGGCGCCGCCGCCGCCTTCCCCGACCGCTTCAACGTCCAGGTGGCCAAGGTGCAGGATCTCCGTTACGGCGAGAATCCGCACCAGCGCGCGGCGTTCTACCGCGAGGATCCCCCGGTCGCAGGCAGCCTCTCGACGTACCGCCAGCTGCAGGGCAAGGAGCTCTCGTACAACAACATCGCCGATGGCGACGCCGCGTGGGAGTGCGTGAAGTCGTTCGCCGAGCCGGCCTGCGTGATCGTCAAGCACGCAAACCCTTGCGGCGTGGCGACCGCCGCCTCGCTCCTCGACGCCTACCGAATGGCGTTTGCGACCGACTCGACTTCCGCCTTCGGCGGCATCATCGCGTTCAACCGTCCGGTCGACGGGCCCACGCTCGACGCCGTCGCCGCGCAGTTCCTCGAGGTGCTGATCGCGCCTTCCTACACGCCGGACGCGCTGCACGCGATCGCGCAGAAGAAGAACGTCCGGGTGCTCGAGATCGCGCCGCCGGCCGGGCCGGTCGCGCCGCAGCTCGACTGGAAGCGCGTCGGCGGCGGCCTGCTCGTGCAGACCGCGGACGCGCGCGACGTGCTGCCGGCGGACCTCCGCATCGTCACGAAGAAGGCGCCGACCCCGGCGCAGGAGGCCGATCTCCTCTTCGCGTGGCGCGTCGCCAAGTTCGTCAAGTCGAATGCCATCGTCTACTGCGGCGGCGGGCGCACGCTCGGTGTCGGCGCCGGGCAGATGAGCCGCGTCGACTCGACGCGCATCGCGGCGATGAAAGCAACGCACGCAGGGCTGTCGCTCGCGGGCTCGGTGGTCGCCTCCGACGCCTTCTTCCCGTTTCGCGACGGGCTCGACGTCGTCGCCGACAACGGGGCCGTGGCCGTGATCCAGCCGGGCGGCAGCGTTCGCGACGACGAGGTGATCGCCGCCGCCGACGAGCGCGGGATCGCGATGGTGTTCACGGGCATCCGCCATTTCCGACATTGACCCCCCGTCCTGGAGGACCGCCCTCATGCATCGTCTGAGCATCTTGGTCGTCCTGGCGGCGTTCGCGGCCGCGCTCCCGCTGCCGGCCCGCGCCGCGCCCGAATGCGCCGACCTCTGGGAGTGGCTCAACAAGGCGTGCCGGCGCGTGGTCGACACCTACGACAACGGGCAGAACGAGATCCTCCTGTCCGGGTACGCGTGGCACACGCCGTGGACCTGGACGGCCGACCGCCGCGCCGAGGAGAACGCCTACGCCTGGGGCGGCGGCTGGGCGCGGAGCGTCGAGCGCGAGAACGGCGACACGGACACCGTCTACTTCCTCGTCTTCAGCGACTCGCACTACGAGCCGGAGTTCAACCTGGGCTACGGCTGGACCACCTACTGGCGGCCGCGCGACTCGCTGCAGCCCGGGCTCGGCTACACGCTGATGCTGATCTCGCGACAGGACATCTGGGGCGGAGCGCCGTTTCCGGCGCTCCTTCCGCTTTTCGCGCTGCGCTACGATCGCTTCACCGTGCTCTCGACCTACATCCCGACGCTGAACGGCGGGATCAACCACGGCAGCATTCTGTACGTGTTCGGCAAGATCACGCTCGATTGAAGCCGGTGCCGTGAACGTCCTCGTCATCGGCGGCGGCGGCCGCGAGCATGCGCTCGCCTGGAAGCTTGCGCAGTCACCCCGGATCGCGAAGGTCTTCGTCGCTCCCGGCAACGCCGGCACGGCGCTCGAGCCCGCGCTCGCCAACGTCGCGCTGACCGCGTTCCCCGATCTCGTCGCGTTCGCGCGCGAGCAGAAGGTCGCGCTCACCGTCGTCGGCCCGGAAGCGCCGCTCGCGGCGGGGATCGTCGATGCGTTCCGCGCGGCGGGGCTCGCGATCTTCGGTCCGGTGCAGGCCGCGGCGCAGCTCGAGAGCTCGAAAGATTTCGCGAAGGCGTTCATGGCGCGGCACGGCATTCCCACGGCGCAGTACCGCACGTTCACCGACGCCGCCGCGGCGCGCGCGTACGTTTCCGAGCGCGGCGCCCCCATCGTCATCAAGGCGGACGGCCTCGCGGCGGGGAAAGGCGTGGTCGTCGCGACGACGGTCGACGAGGCGCACGCCGCGGTCGACGCGATGCTGTCCGGGGGCCCGCTCGGCGCCGCGGGCTCGCGCCTCGTCGTCGAGGACTTCCTCGAAGGCGAGGAGGCGAGCTTCATCGTGATGGTCGACGGGCGGAACGTGCTTCCGCTCGCGTCGAGTCAGGACCACAAGCGGCTCCGCGACGGAGACGCGGGGCCGAACACCGGCGGCATGGGCGCGTACTCGCCGGCACCGGTCGTCACGCCGGCGCTCCACGCGCGGATCATGCGCGAGGTGATCCTGCCTGCGGTCAACGGCATGGCCGCGGACGGTATCCCGTACACGGGCTTCCTCTATGCCGGCGTGATGGTCGACGCGACCGGCAACCCGAAGGTGCTCGAGTTCAATTGCCGGCTCGGAGACCCGGAGACGCAGCCGATTCTGGTGCGCCTCAAGTCCGACCTGCTCGAGCTCGTGCTGCACGCCGTCGAGGGGTCGCTCGACCGCGCGGAGGCCGAATGGGACCGGCGGGCGGCGCTCGGCGTCGTGCTCGCCGCGCACGGTTATCCCGAGGCGCCGCGCAAGGGCGACGTGATCGCCGGCGTCGAGCGCGTCACGGCCGAGGCGTTTCCCGACTGCAAGGTGTTCCACGCGGGAACGGCGAGCGACGACGGACGGATCGTCGTCTCGGGCGGACGGGTGCTGTGCGTCACTGCGCTCGGCGATTCGGTCCGGCAGGCGCAGAAGTCCGCCTACGCCGCCATCGCCGAGATCCGGTTCGACGGGATGCAGTTCCGCACCGACATCGGCCATCGCGCGCTCGCGGCGCGCAAGCCCTGACGGCCCCGCCGCATGGACGTCGCCGCCCCCCGCGAATGGTTCCTCGGGCTGCAGGCGCGCATCGTCGACCGCCTCGAGGCGATCGACGGGGCGCGCTTCCGGCGCGACGAGTGGACGCGGGCGGAGGGCGGCGGCGGAATCTCGCGCGTGATCGAAGAGGGCGGCGTGCTCGAGCGCGGAGGCGTCAACTTCTCGCACGTGAAGGGCGATCGCCTGCCGCCGTCGGCGAGCGCCTCGCGGCCGGGCATCGCGGGACGCGCGTGGGAAGCGCTCGGCGTCTCGCTCGTGCTGCATCCGCGCAATCCGTACGCGCCGACGGTGCACATGAACGTCCGGATGTTCGTCGCGCATGCGCCCGGAGGAGAGTTGCAGCTGCGGCCGAGTTCGGGGTCAGAGCGCGAAAGCGCCGAGGCGGGGACGAGACGGTACGACAAAGTACGGCGAGGAGTCGACGAAGGTGCCCACAAAGCCATGGCCCCGGAATCGGCCGCAGATGCATGGTGGTTCGGCGGCGGCATGGATCTCACGCCCTACTACGGTTTCGAGGAGGACGCGGTCCACTTCCACCGCGCGTGCCGCGATGCGCTCGCCCCGTTCGGCGAGGGCGTCCACGCGAAGTACAAGCGCTGGTGCGACGAGTATTTCTTCCTGAGGCACCGCAGCGAGCCGCGCGGCGTGGGCGGCGTGTTCTTCGACGATCTCGCCGAGGGCGGCTTCGACCGCTGCTTCGCGCTCGTGCGGAGCGTCGGCGATCACTTCCTCGCCGCGTACCTGCCCATCCTGGAACGCCGGAAGGACGCCGCGTACGGCGAGCGGGAGCGCGATTTCCAGGCGTACCGGCGCGGCCGCTACGTCGAGTTCAACCTGGTCTGGGACCGCGGCACGCTGTTCGGGCTGCAGTCCGGCGGACGCACGGAGGCCATCCTGATGTCGCTGCCTCCGCTCGTGAAGTGGCGCTACGACTGGAAGCCCGCGCCCGGAACGCCGGAGGCTCGGCTGTACACCGATTTCCTCGTCGCGCGGGATTGGCTCGAATGAGCGACGGCGGGCGAGCGAAGCGAGCCAAGGCCCGAGGACGCCCGCGCGAGCGGGGCGCAGCCAAGGAGCGAAGCTCGCGTCCGCAAGCGCGGGTGGCGGCCGCGTCCGCGAGCGGCGACCGACGCCGAGGCGCATCGGGGGTCGCACGGCGGAGCGGGGGCCGCGGCCGCGACGAGCACCTCGTCGAGACGATGGTCTCCTCCGAGCCCGTGTTCGACGGCAAGCTGCTGCACGTCCGGCGTGACACGGTCCGGCTGCCGGACGGCAAGCTCGCGACGCGCGAGCACATCGTGCATCCCGGCGCCGTGCTGATCGTCCCGGTCCTGCCCGACGGGCGCTTCGTCGTCGAGCGGCAGTATCGCTATCCGCTCGACCGCGTGATCATCGAGTTCCCGGCGGGCAAGCTCGACCCGGGCGAGGCGGAGCTCGACACCGCGCGGCGTGAGCTGCGCGAGGAGGCCGGATACGACGCCACGACCTGGACGTTCCTCGGCACGATCCACACGATCGTCTCCTATACGAACGAGAAGGTCGACTTCTTCGTCGCCGAGGGGCTCTCGCACGTCGGCGCGAAGCTCGACGACGGCGAGTTCCTCGAGATCGTGACGATGAGCCTCGACGAGATGCTGGCGGCGCTCGACCGCGGCGAGATCACCGACGCGAAGACGGTCGCGGCGCTCCTCCTCTACGCGCGCCGCCGCGCGCGGTGATCGCGCTTCGCCTCGTCGTGCGCGGCCGAGTGCAGGGCGTGGGCTTCCGCTATGCGATGGTCGAGGCCGCGGCGAGGCACGGCGTCACCGGCTGGGTGCGCAACCGGCGCGACGGCACGGTCGAGGCGCTCGTGCAGGGCGAGCGGACGGCGGTCGACGCCGTCTGCGCGTGGTGCCGGCGCGGCCCGCCCGCCGCCCGCGTCGATGAGGTGGAATCCTTCGTGGCGACACCCGATCCCGCGCTCGCGGACTTCTCGCACGCGCCTACGGCGTAGCGCCGCGAGCGGCTCGCCGGAGCCCCGGCCGAAGGCGAGGGGGAGCGAGCGATCGCGAGTGGCGACGCGAGCCGGGAAGCAGGGGCCCCGCGCGCGAACGCGCGTGGGGATGCGACCGAAGCGAGTCGGCGCGGCGAGGCCGGCCGAAAGGGATCCTCGAGTTGCACGGTGATGCGGAGGCCTAGGCCGCAGGCGGCCGACGGCGCGACGCCGCGAAGGACTTCGGCGGATCGGAGGCCGCGGCGCGAGGCGGCAGACGCTCCTGCTGGGCAGTTCACACCGTCGGCTTGCCCCCGACGCCGAAGACGTCCTTCCACGCCGCGTAGGACGCGGCCGTCGCGAGCGGCAGCGCGACGACGAAGCCGATTCCGGAGGTGAGCAGGCCGAAGCCCAGCAATGCGAACGTCCCCGCCGCGTACGCGGCGAGCGGCGCCGCATTCCGCGCGAAGGCAGCGGCGCTCGCGGCGAACGCGGCGGGGAACGAGGCCTGCTCGAGGAGCGCAAGGAACGGAACGAATGTCACCGGCAGCGAGAGGACGACGGCGACCGCGTAGATGCCGAGCAGCGTGCCCGGGGAGAGTTCGAGGGCCGACGAGTCCGCGGCGAGCAGGTTCACGTCCGCGATCCACCACCCCGCGAACGCCTGCGCGGCGGTCGTGACGGCGCTCGCTGCGATCACCGCCGCGATCGCGTTGCCCCCGGCCCCGAACGCCGCCCAGGCGAGCCGCAGCGACGGCCGCTCCCGCCGGTCCGCGACGGCGGCGGCGTACACCATGCCGGACGCGACGAGCGGCGCCAGGATCTCGGCGATGAGATCCAGGCCATCCGGCGCCGCCTTGAGGACCAGCTCCGTCGCGATCGCCAGGAATGCGAGGCCGATCCACCGCAGCGGTGCGAGCTTGAACAGGCGCATCGCTTCCTCGTACCACGCGAGGCCGTGGCGCCAGGAGACGGCGCGGGAGTGAAGGTGCGGCGGCGCGCCGGGATCGCGACCGGACATCGCCCCGCTATGCAGCGGACTCGCCGAGGTACGCCGCGCGTACCGCGGGATCGTCGAGCAGCCTGGCGGCATCGCCGGACAGCGTGATGTCGCCCGACTCCATCACATAGCCGCGATGGCTGACCTCGAGCGCGAGCTTCGCGTTCTGCTCGATCAGGAGGATCGTGACGCCTTCCTTCGACACCGCGAGGATGGTCTCGAACACCTTCTGCACCATGAGCGGCGCGAGACCCATCGACGGCTCGTCGAGGAGCAGGAGCCGCGGCTTCGACATGAGCGCGCGCCCGATCGCGAGCATCTGCTGCTCGCCGCCCGAAAGCGTCCCTGCCGTCTGCCGGCGCCGCTCCTTCAGGCGCGGGAACAGCCCGAACACGCGCTCGACGTCGGTGCGGATGCCGTCCCTGTCGCTGCGTGCGTACGCGCCCATCGCGAGATTCTCCTCGATCGTGAGCGCGCCGAACACGCCGCGACCCTCGGGCACCATCGCGAGGCCCTTGCGGACGAGCTCGAACGCGCGGCGTCCTGCGATGCTCTCGCCCGCGTAGCGGATCGTGCCGGACTTGACGGGCTGCAGCCCGCAGATCCCCTTGAGGGTCGTCGTCTTGCCGGCGCCGTTCGCGCCGATGAGGCAGACGAGCTCGCCCTCGCCGACGTCGAGGTCGATGCCCTTGACCGCCTGGATGCCGCCGTAGGCGACTTCGAGCTTTCGCAGCTCGAGCAGCGGAGTGGCGCTCGCAGCCGCCATCGCTACTGCGCCCCGGCACGGCGCAGCGTGACCTCGCCGCCCAGGTACGCCGCGATCACGTGCGGGTCGTTCTGCACCTCGGAGGCGGTGCCCTCCGCGATCTTCCTGCCGTAGTCGAGCACGAGCACGCGGTCGCACACGCTCATCACGAGCTTCATGTCGTGCTCGATCAGCAGGATCGTGGTCCCGTCGCGGCGGATGCTCTCGAGGAGCGCCCTGAGCGACGCCGTCTCCGTCGCGTTCATTCCCGCGGCCGGCTCGTCGAGCGCGAGCAGCTTGGGCTCCGTCGCCAGCGCCCGCGCGATCTCGAGGCGACGCTGGTCGCCGTAGGCCAGGTGTCGCGCGAGCGAGTTGGCGCGCTTCGCCACGCCCACGTAGTCGAGCAGCTCGTAGGCGCGCTTCTCGATCGCCGCCTCCTCGGCGCGGGTGCGCGCGTCGCGGAACATCGCGCCGAAGACGTTCGCGCGCGTGCGGACGTGCCGCCCGATCATCACGTTCTCGAGCGCCGACAGGTTCGCGAACAGGCGGATGTTCTGGAACGTCCGGGCGATGCCGCGCTCGGCGACGTCGTTCGGCTTGAGACCCGTGAGCGGCTGCCCGTCGAACGTGAACTCGCCCTGATCCTGCGCGTAGATGCCGGTCAGGACGTTGAACAGGCTGGTCTTGCCCGCCCCGTTGGGGCCGATCAGGCCGTAGATCTCGCCGTGGCCTATCGCGAAGGAGACGTCCGACAGGGCGTGGACCCCGCCGAAACGCTTGGTGATGCCCTTCGCGGCGAGGAGCGTCAGGTGGCCGTCCTGTCTCACGCGTCGCCCTCCGCGCCGTTGCCGCGTACGGCGCTCATGCGCCCGCCTTCGGCGTCTCGAGCTCGCGCTTGCGCAGCGCCGACGGCAGGATCCCGGCGGGGCGGAAGAGCATCATCAGCACCAGCGCGAATCCGAAGAGCAGCATCCGGATCACCTCGGGATCGATCAGCAGCCGTCCGAACAGCGCCATCTGCACCGGCGCGACCGTCACGCGCAGGAGTTCGGGGACGAACGACAGCAGCGCCGCGCCGAGGACGACGCCGAAGATGTTGCCCATGCCGCCCAGCACGACCATCGACAGCACCATGATCGACTCGACCAGCACGAAGCTCTCGGGGCTGATGAATCCCTGCATCGCGCTGAACATGCCGCCGGCGATGCCGCCGAACGACGCGCCCATCGCGAAGGCGAGGAGCTTCAGGTTGCGGGTGTTGATCCCCATCGCCCGGGCCGCGATCTCGTCCTCGCGGATCGCCTCCCACGCGCGCCCGATCCGCGAGTTCTGCAGCCGGATGTTGACGGCGATGACGACGAGCAGGATGGCGAGCAGCAGGTAGTAGTACTTCACCTGTCCGCTCAGGCCCAGGCCGAAGAGGCTCCACGGCTGCGCGAAGCTGATGCCGGCCAGGCTGAACGGGTCGATCTGGGCGATGCCCTGCGCGCCGTTGGTGATGTTGACCGGCTGCGACAGGTTGTTCAGGAACACGCGGATGATCTCGCCGAAGCCGAGCGTGACGATCGCGAGGTAGTCCCCGCGGAGCTTCAGCGTCGGCGCGCCGAGCAGCACGCCGAAGACGCAGGCGAGCGCGGCGCCCAGCGGCAGGATCATCCAGAACGGGAGGTGCAGGTTGAAGTGCGGCGAGGCGAGCAGCGCGTACACGTAGGCGCCGACGGCGTAGAACGCGATGTAGCCGAGGTCGAGGAGCCCGGCGAATCCGACGACGATGTTGAGGCCGAGCGCGAGGAAGCAGTACAGGATCGCGATGTTGGTGATGCGGACCCAGAACTGTCCTTCCGTGGCCGCGACGATGGCGACCGGCAGCACCGCGAGCGTGACGGCAACCACCGCGAGCCCGGCCCAGACGAGCCGCGGATTCTTCCTCGTGTCGAAGAAGGCCCGCATCACGCGCGGTCCGCGACGCGCTCGCCCAGGATCCCGGACGGCCGGAAGACGAGCACGGCGATCAGCACCAGGAACGCGAACACGTCCTGGTAGTTCGAGCCGAACAGCGTGAGGTTCGGATTGTCGACACAGCGTTCGGCGAGCCCCTCGGACCAGCCGGAAAGATGGCAGAGGTTCGTGAGGTCGCCGACGTAGCCCGCGCCGAGCGCTTCGATCACGCCGAGGAGGAGGCCGCCCAGCATCGCGCCTCCGAGGTTGCCGATGCCGCCCAGCACCGCCGCCGAGAACGCCTTGAGCCCGAGCAGCGCGCCCATCTGGTAATGCGCGATGCCGTAGTAGCTGCCGACCATGACGCCGGCGACGGCGCCGAGCGCGGCGCCGATGACGAACGTAAGCGCGATCACCCGGTTGATGTCGATGCCCATGAGGCCCGCAACTTCCGGGTTCTGCGCGGTCGCGCGCATCGCGACGCCGAGCTTCGTCCGGTACACGAGAAGCAGGAGGAGCGCCATCAGCAGGATCGAGCCGGCGATGATCGCGATCTGCACGTTGGTGATGGTCGCGCCGTCCGGGCTGTCGGTCAGGTGATAGGTGACGGTCTGGATGATCTGCGGATAGGAGAGCGGATTGCGGCTCCAGATGATCATCGCGATGTGCTGCAGGACGATCGACAGGCCGATCGCGGTGATGAGCGGCGCGAGCCGCGGCGCGCGCCGCAGCGGCCGGTACGCCGTGCGCTCGAGCGTGTAGCCCACCGCCATGCAGACGGGGATCGCGGCCGCGGTGCCGGCGAGCACGATCGCGAGCGGCGGCAACGAGGTGTGGCCGGTCAGGGCGACGATCACCGAATACGCGACCATCGCCCCGATCATCACCACCTCGCCGTGGGCGAAGTTGATGAGCTGGATGATCCCGTAGACCATCGTGTAGCCGAGCGCGACGATGGCGTAGACGCTGCCGAGCGTCATCCCGTTGATCACCTGCTGCAGGAAGATGTCCAACCGAGTCCCCCACCGCGCCGCGCGGCGCGCGCGTCGCCCGCCCTCGCCGATCGCCCGCTTAGAGCCCCGCCGCGCCCGGGCGATTGTGCACGATGCGACGTCCAAAGGAAAACGGCGTCCCGCGGGACGCCGTTTTCGGTGCTGCCGGAGCAGATTCCCCGGGCCGAGCTTACTTCTTCTTCTCTTCCGTCGCGGGGGCCATCGCCGGCGCCGGTGCCGGAGCAGCCGGTGCCATCGCGGGCGCCGGGGCCGCTGCGGCAGGCGCCGCCGCCGCGCCCTTCACGAACTCGTCGAACGGATAACTCTTGCCGGCCTGGACGACGGCGATCGGCTCGACCTTGCCGTTCTTGAGCGTGAAGATCGTTATTTCCGCGTTCTTGCGGTCGCCCTTCTCGTCGAACTCGATCTTGCCCGTCGCGCCCTGGTAGCTGATCTTCTGCAGCTCGGGCAGGTACTTGGCGGGATCGGTCGAATCGGCCTTCTGCATGGCCGCGATCATCAGGTTGACCGAGTCGTAGAAGAACGGCGCGTACTGCTTCACTTCGCCGTACTTCGCCTTGAACGCTTCATTGAACGACTTCGACGCCGCCGACGCGGGCAGCCCGGCCTGCGAGCAGATCAGGCCCTCCGCGGCCGCGCCTGCGAGCTTCGCCATCTCGTCGGTGCAGGCGCCGTCGCCGAAGCTGAACACCGCCTTGATGCCGAGCTCGCGCGCCTGCTTCAGCATCGGGCCGCCGGTCGCGTCCATACCGCCGTAGAAGATCGCGTCGGGCGCCTTGCCCTTCATCTTGGTCAGGATCGCCTTGAAGTCGGTGGCCTTGTCGTTGGTCTTTTCGCGCGCGACGACTTGCACGCCCCCCGCCTTGAGTGTCTTCTCGACCTCGTTGGCGAGCCCTTCGCCGTACGCCGTCGCGTCGTCGGCGATTGCGATCTTCTTGATCTTGAGCGACTCGAGATACTGCGCCACGGCCGGGCCTTGCTGGTCGTCACGGCCGACGACGCGGAAGATCGTCTTGAAGCCCTGCTCGGTCAGTTTCGGATTGGTGGCCGAGCCCGAGATCATGGGGATGCCCGCCGCGTTGTAGACGGCCGAGGCGGGGATCGACACGCCCGAGTTCAGGTGACCCGCCACCCCCGCGACCTTGGCGTCGACCATCTTCTGCGCGATCGTCGGGCCCATCTTCGGGTCGGCCTGGTCGTCCTCGCTCATGAGCTCGAACCTGATCGTCTTGCCGCCGATCTTGAGCTTCTTGGCGGTGGCTTCGTCGACGGCGAGCCGCGCGCCATTCTCGTCGTCCTTGCCGAGGTGGGCGATGCCGCCGGTCAGCGGGCCCGCGTGGCCGATCTTGACGACCGCCACCTCCTCGGCCGGCGCCTTGGGAGCTTCGGCCTTCTTCGGTTCTTCCTTGCCGCAGCCGTACAGGGCGAAGACCGCCGCCGCAACGACCGTCAGGCCGAGCTTGTGCGTCACGTTCATCTAGTTCCTCCGCTGGAAGGGGGGTTGCCGAATGGTCAACAGATAATTATTTGCTCCGGGCCATCCCCTGTCAATGCGCGCGGTGCGGCGCGAGACGGGGGCCGCGCGTCCGGCGGCAGCGCATCGCGGCCCGTCGCGCCGGGCCGCATTCCGTCGCAGCGCGCTTTGCCCCCGCTCCCGGTTGCCCCTAGACTAGCGACCTTCTCGAATCCGGAACCCGGTCTCCGCGCATCCAAACGGAGCGGATGAGTCCATTCCGGCCGCTCCGGTCACCCCGGTCCGGCCGGTCAAATGTCGGGTGCCGTCGCATCGACGGCCGCCTTGGGGGGTACGCATGGCACAAGGGTCGAGGCGCCGGTGGCTGATCGGCGGCATCGTGTTTCTCGTGGTCGCCGGAGCCCTCGGGGGCAGCGTCGCGATGCGGCTCGCGAAGAAGGATGACGGCGGGGGCAAGGCGGCGCCGGTCACGCTCGAGTTCACGCCCGCCGACCTGACGCGCGTCGAGGCGCGCCCGCTCGCGCGCTGGCTGCCGGTCTCGGGGGCGCTCCAGCCGGTGCGCCAGGCGACCGTCAAGGCGAAGGTCTCGGGCGACGTGAAGCAGGTGACCGTCCGCGAGGGCGAGACCGTCCAGGCGGGGCAGGCGCTCGCCCGGATCGACACCGCGGATCTCGACGCCAAGCTGATCGAGCGGATAGGCGCCCTGGAATCGGCGAAGGCGCAGCTCGCGATGGCCGAGAAGACGCGGGCGTCGAACCAGATGCTGCTCAAGCAGAGCTTCATCTCGCAGAACGCCTTCGACAACTCGGAATCGAGCTTCCGCGTCGCGGAAGGCTCGGTGAAGTCGGCCGAGGCGCAGGTGCAGCTCGCGAAGAACGCGCTCCGCGACGCGGTCGCCGTGTCGCCGCTGACCGGCCTCGTCGGCAAGCGCCACGTCCAGCCGGGCGAGAAGGTCGCGTTCGATTCTCCGCTCGTCACCGTGGTCGACCTGAAGGACATGGAGCTGCAGGCGGCGGTGCCGGCCGTCGACGTTCCCGAGGTCACGCTCGGCATGCCCGTCGAGCTCGTCATCGACGGCTTCGGCGAGCGCCGCTTCAAGGGCCGCGTCGAGCGGATCAATCCCGCGACCGAGCCCGGAACGCGGTCGATCCTGGTCTACGTCGGCATCCCCAACACCGACGGCGCGCTGCGGGGCGGGATGTTCGCGACTGGCCGGATCGCCCTCGCCGCGAGCGCGCCGGTGCCGACGCTGCCGGCCACGGCGATTCGCGTCGAGGCCGGCCAGGCCTACGTGTGGCTGCTCGAGGACGGCAAGCTCGTCAAGCGCATGGTCGCGACCGGCGCGCGCGACGACACGGCGGGGCGGGTCGAGGTCCGCACCGCCCTGCCGGCCGGCGCACCGATCCTGGGCGCGCGGATGGACAACCTCAAGGAAGGCGCGCCCGCCATCGTGAAAGCGCCGCTGCCGACGCCGGTGCCCGCCTCGGCGCCGACGTCGAGCACGACGCAGGTCGCGGGCTGACCGGCGAGCGGAAGGAGAAGGGCCATGTGGATCACGCGCGTCTCGATCCGTAATCCGGTCTTCGCGACGATGGTGATGGTCGGCATCGCGGTGCTGGGCCTGTTCGCCTACAACCGGCTCCAGGTCGAGCAGATGCCCGACGTGAACCTGCCGTTCGTGCTGGTGCTGACGAACTACCCCGGCGCGAACCCGGAGGTCGTCGAGACCGACGTCACGAAGCCGCTCGAGTACGCGATCAACACGGTCGCCGGTGCGAGCATGATCCGCTCCAACTCGAAGGAAGGGCGGAGCGAGGTGTTCTGCGAATTCCGGATGTCGACGGACATGAACAAGGCGATGCAGGACGTGCGCGACAAGATCGCGCAGATCCGGCCGAGCTTTCCCCGCGACGTCAAGGATCCGCTGGTGATCCGCGCCGACCAGGAGAACCAGCAGCCGGTGGTCTCGCTCGCCGTGACGTCGCCGACGATGGACCTGCGCGACCTCACCTCGCTCACCGACCAGACGATCGTCAAGGGCCTCGAGAACGTGCCAGGCGTCGCGCGCATCGACGTCAACGGCCGCGTGACGCGGCAGATCCTGATCCAGATCAAGCCATCCGCGGTCTCGGCGCTCGGCATCGGCGTCGACCAGGTCATCACGGCGATCCAGAACGCGAACCAGGACGTTCCCGCCGGCCGGATCACGCGCGGCCAGACCGACGCCATCGTGCGCGTCGAGGGCAAGATCAAGGACCCGATGCAGTTCGGCCGCGTGATCGTCGCGCAGCAGATGGGCGTCCCGGTGTACCTCTCGCAGATCGCCGACGTCGTCGACGGCGAGAAGGAGCAGGACTCGATCGCGCGCATCAACGGGCGCCCCTCGATCACGCTCGACATCCAGAAATCGCAGGACGCCAACATCGTCGACACCGGGAAGGGCATCGTCGAGGCGATCGAGGCGCTGAAGAAGCGGATTCCGAAGGGAGTCGAGCTCAAGGTCATCAACTCCACGGCCGACCAGGTGGAGAAGAGCGTCAACCGCGTGAAGCAGACGATCGTCGAGGGCGCGCTGCTTACGGTGCTGATCGTGTTCCTGTTCCTGCACAGCTGGCGCAGCACGATCATCACCGGGCTCACGCTGCCGATCGCGGTGATCGCCACGTTCCTCGCGCTCTACGCGTTCGGCTTCACGCTGAACTTCCTCACGCTGATGGCGCTGTCGCTGTGCATCGGCCTCCTGATCGACGACGCGATCGTGGTCCGCGAGAACATCGTGCGGCACCTCGCGCTGGGCAAGGACCACGTGCGCGCGGCGCAGGAGGCGACCGACGAGATCGGGCTCGCCGTGATGGCGACGACGTTCGCCATCGTCGCCGTGTTCGTGCCGATCGCGTTCATGAGCGGGCTCATCGGCCGCTTCTTCTTCCAGTTCGGCGTGACGGTCGCGGTCGCGGTGCTCGTGTCGCTGTTCGTGTCGTTCACCCTCGACCCGATGCTGTCGTCGGTGTGGCACGACCCACCGGGATCGCGCTTCCGCCGCGTGCCCTGGCTCGGCCGCTTCATGGACCGGGTCGAGCGAGGGATCGAGTGGGTGCACGGACTCTACGGGCGCATCCTCGAGTGGGCGCTCGGGCACCGCAAGAGCGTGATCGCGATCGCGCTCGTCGCGTTCTTCGGGAGCTTCGCGATCGTGCCGCTGGTGGGGACCGAATTCGTGCCGCAGACGGACGAGAGCTTCATCTCGCTCCGCCTCAACACGCCCGTCGGCTCGAGCCTCGAGTACAGCGACGGCAAGGTGCGGCAGGTCGAGGCCGCGCTGAAGGCGATTCCGGAAATCGCTCTGACGATGACGACGATCGGCACCGAGGAAGGCCGCAACTACGCCCGCGTCAACCTGAAGCTCGTCGATCGCGACAAGCGGACGCGGTCGCAGAAGGAGATCGAGCAGGCGATCCGCAAGGAGCTGAAGCCGATCCCGGGCGTCGAGCTCGCGCTCGGCTGGGACCGGCCGGTATGGGTGAACCTGCTCGGGCCGGACCCCGCGACGATGACGCGGCTCATCGGCGAGTTCGGCGAGCGCGTCGCGAAGATCAAGGGGATCGCCGACCTCGAGATCTCGGAGAAGGCGGCGGCGCCGGCGCTCGCGATCCGGCTCAACAACGACTTCGCGGCCGACCTCGGCATCACGGTGCAGCAGGTCGGCTCGACGGTGCGCCCGCTCCTGGCCGGCGACACGGTCAGCTACTGGCTCGGGCCCGACGGCCAGAACTACGAGGTGAACGTCCAGCTCCCGCGCGACCAGCGGCGGATCGCCGCCGACCTCGGCAACCTGTACGTGACCACCAACAAGAAGGGTCCCGACGGCGAGGCGCGGATGGTGCCTCTCCGGCAGGTCGCGGAGATCGTCGAGACGACCTCGCCGCAGATCATCAAGCGCCAGGAGCTGCAGCGCCGCGTCGCGCTGTACGCCAACGCCGAAGGCCGGCCGTCCGGCGACGTCAACTCCGACGTCGAGAAGGTCATGAAGGAATTCCCCCTGCCGCCGGGATACCGCTTCGACGTCGGCGGCCAGGCGAAGGACCAGAAGGAATCGTTCCAGGCGGCGATGGCCGCGCTCGGGCTCGCGGTGATCTTCATCTACCTGATCCTCGCGTCGCAGTTCGCGAGCTTCACGCAGCCGGTCGCGATCATGGCGTCGCTGCCGTTCTCGCTCATCGGCGTGTTCCTCGCGCTGCTCGTGACCGGGACGACGCTCAACCTCTTCTCGATGATCGGCTTCATCATGCTGATGGGCCTCGTCACCAAGAACGCGATCCTGCTCGTCGACTTCGCGAACCGCGCGCGGCGCGGCGGCGCGAGCCTGCACGACGCGCTGCTCCAGGCCGGGCAGGTGCGGCTGCGGCCGATCCTCATGACGACCGCGGCGATGATCGGCGGGATGACGCCGCTCGCACTCGGGCTCGGCGAAGGCGGCGAGACGCAGGCGCCGATGGGCCGCGCCATCATCGGCGGCGTCATCACGTCGACCCTTCTCACGCTCGTCGTCGTGCCGGTTCTCTTCACCTACCTCGACGCGTGGGCCGAGCGGCGCAAGGCGAGGAAGGCCGCGCGCGCGGCCCGGCACGCGGCCGCCGCGGCGCAGCTCGCGCAACCGGCGCACGGCCCCGCCGACTGACGCGGGCCCGAGCCACCGCGATTGACATGCGATAATGCCAATCAGCATAATAACTGACCGTGAGTCAGTTGCGGATCGGATACCGGGCGGGACGGCGACAGCGCGGCGCCGAGGCCCCCGTGTGATGCCGGTCACGGACGGCCCGCTCGGAACGGTCGAACATTGCACCCTTGCCGACGTTTCCTTCCCCGACGGCGGTGATCGCCATGGACATCGAGCAGGCGCGCTTCAACATGATCGAGCAGCAGGTCCGCACGTGGGATGTGCTGGATCAGGACGTGCTCGACCTCCTGTTCACCGTTCGGCGCGAGGAGTTCGTCCCGGCCGCGTACCGGGCGCTTGCCTTCGCCGATCTCGAGATCCCGCTCCCGGGCGGCGAGCGGATGTGGACGCCGAAGATGGAGGCGCGTGTCGTGCAGGAGCTCAGGCTCCGGGCGGGCGAGGCCGTGCTCGAGATCGGCACCGGCAGCGGCTACCTGACCGCGCTCCTGTCGAGCCTGGGGACGCGCGTGACGAGCGTCGAGATCGATCCTGCCCTGTCCGCCGCGGCCGCGGCGAAGCTCGCGCGCGCGGGCGTGCCGCCGGTCGAGCTGGTCGTGGGCGACGGGGCGCGCGGGTTCGGCTCGGCCCAGTACGACGCGATCGTGCTCACGGGGTCGACGCCGGTGCTGCCCGACGCGTTTGCGCGCCAGTTGCGCCCGGGCGGGCGGCTCTTCGCGGTGGTCGGCGACCCTCCGGCGATGACCGCGCGCATGGTCCAGTGGGCGGCGCCGGGAGCGGCGACCACGCAGGATCTCTTCGAGACGGTGATCGCTCCCCTCAAGAACGCCGCGACGCCCTCGCGGTTCCGGTTTTGATCCCCCACCTCGGGCCGGCCGAGCTCCGCAACTGGCGGGCCGACTCGTCGCGCCCGCAGCCCGTGCTGATCGACGTCCGCGAGCCGTGGGAATTCGCGTACTGCCATATCGACGGCTCGCTGTCGATTCCCCTGGGCCAGCTCGCGGCGCGCATCGACGAAGTGCCCGCGGGCCGGCCGCTCGTGATGGTGTGCCACCACGGCCATCGCAGCTTCCACGCCGCCGCGATGCTCCGCCACGCGGGATTCACGCAGGTCCACAACCTGCGTGGCGGCGTCGAGGAATGGGCGGCCGAGGTCGAGCCCGCGATGAAACGGTACTGACGACGGAAATGTCAATGACACGAACGCTTGCCGCAATGGTGCTGAGCGCTTCGCTCGGCGCCCTCGCCGCCGCCCCTGCGCACGGCGAGGACCTGATGCAGATCTACCGCGAGGCCGTGCAGAACGACCCCGCGCTCGCGTCCGCCCAGGCCAGCTGGCAGGCGACGCAGGAAGCCGTGCCGCAGGCGAGGGCGGGCCTCCTGCCGCAGGCGTCGGCGTCGGGCACCGGCACCGAGCAGCGCTACGACACGAAGATCAAGACCGACCCGCCGACGACCGACGGCCGCACGTACTTTCAGGGCACCGCGCTCGTGTCGGCGTCGCAGCCGCTGTTCCGCTACCAGAACCTCGTCGCGTACGACCAGGCGAAGCAGCAGGTGGCGCAGTCGAACGACGTCCTCGAGCTCGCCCGGCAGGACCTGATCCTGCGCGTCGCGACCGCGTACTTCGACGTGCTGCTCGCGAAATTCAACATCGAGCTCGCCGAGAGCCAGAAGAAGGCGGTGTCGGAGTCGCTCGCGCAGGCGAAGCGGAACTTCGAGGTCGGCGTCGCGACGATCACGGACACGAACGAGGCGCAGGCCAAGTACGATCAGATCGTCGCGCAGGAGATCGCGACCCGCAACGACTACGACAACAAGGTCACGATACTCCGCGCGATCATCGGCCGCTTCCCGAAGGAGCTTCGGGGCCTCGGCACCGGTTTGAAGCCGGTGCCGCCCGACCCCGACAACCTCCAGTACTGGGTCGACCGCTCGCGCATCGACAACCTGAACGTCAAGGTCGCCGAGAAGAACTTCGACATCGCGTCGCTGCAGATCGACCGCGCGCGGGCCGGCCACTATCCGACGCTCGACCTGATCGCGAGCTACTCGTATGCGAACTACGGCGGCGGCTCGGTCAACCTGGGCTTCTCGAGCTGGTCGACGACGGGCGCCATCGGCGTGCAGTTCGCGGTGCCGATCTACCAGGGCGGCTTCGTCGACTCGCAGGTGCGGCAGGCGATCGCGCTGCAGGACAAGGCGCGGCAGGACCTCGAATTCGCGCGGCGCACCGCTTTCACGCTCGCGCAGACGGGCTACACCGGCGTCGTGAGCTCGGTCGCGTCGGTCAAGGCGTTCGAGCAGGCGCTGGTCTCGGCCGAATCGGCGTACCAGTCGAACGTGCTCGGGCAGGAGGTCGGCGTGCGCACGTTTCTCGACGTGCTGAACGTCCAGCAGAACGTCTACTCGACGCGGCGCGACCTCGCGCAGGCGTACTTCAACTACATCGTCGGCTGGCTGCGCCTCAAGGCGGCGATCGGCACGCTGAGCGACGCCGATCTCGAAGAGGTCAACCGCCAGCTGCGCGGTTAGCGGCGGCCGCGCGCGCATCCCGCACCGCCGCGTCGAGCTGCGGCGCGAGCCACTCCCACAAACGGTCGGCGGCGCCGCGATGCGCCGCGTGGAACGCGCTTGCTGCGTCGCGCATCGCCTGCCTTCGTCCCGGATCGGCGAGGAGCGCGCGCACGGTGGCGACGAGCGCCACGGGGTCCGCGACCTCGAGCGCCGCGCCGGCGGCGATCGCGTTCCGCGTCGCGTCGGCGAAGTTGAACATGTGCGGCCCGACGAGCGTCGGACAGCCGGCCGCGATCGCCTCGATCAGGTTCTGGCCGCCGAACGGCAGGAGGCTGCCGCCGACGAACGCGACGTCCGCGGCGGCGTAGTACGCGAAGAGCTCGCCCATCGAGTCGCCGAGCACGACGTCGGCGGCGGGCGGCACCGGCGCGCCGCGCGAGCGGCGGGCGAACCCGAGGCCCCGTGCGGCGAGCAGTTGCGCGACCGCATCGAACCGCTGCGGGTGCCGCGGGACGACAACCGTCAACGTGCGATCGGGCAGCGGATGCGCGGCCAGCGCGTCGAGGAGCAGCGCTTCCTCGCCGTCGCGCGTCGACGCCGCGACGAACACCGGGCGCGACGGGCCGAGCCAGGCGCGGAGCGCGGCGGCCCGCTCCGGCGCGTCGGCCGGCGCGTCGAGGTCGAACTTGAGGTTCCCCGTCACCCGCGGCGCGGGGGCGCCGAGCGCCGCGAGGCGCCGTGCGTCGGGCTCGGCCTGCGCGGCGACGCCGGCCAGCGCCGCGAGCATCGGCCGAGCGATCGATTCGACGCGCGCGTAGCCCGCGGCCGAGCGCTCCGACAGCCGCGCGTTGACGAGATAGAGGGGGACGCCCGCCTCACGCGCGGCGGCGACGAGATTCGGCCACAGCTCCGTCTCCATGATCAATCCGGCCGCGGGCTTCCAGTGCGCGAGGAACGCGCGCACGGCGAACGGCGCGTCGTACGGCAGCCACGCCTGCGTCACGCGCGGGCCGAACAGCGAATCGCCCGCGGCGCGCCCCGTCGCAGTCATGCAGGTGAGGAGCAGCGTCGCATCGGGGTAGGCGCGCAGGAGCCGCTCGACGAGCGGCACCGAGGCGCGCGTCTCGCCGAGAGAAACCGCGTGCACCCACAGCACCGGCCCGCGCACCGGGCCGGCGGGGGAATAGCGGCCGTAGCGCTCGCCGAGATGCGCGCGGTAGAGCGGCTCGCGACGGCCCCGCCACCAGAGCCGCAGCGGCAGCAGCGGCAGCGAGAGGTGCACGAGCAGCGTGTAGAGCACGCGCAGCATCGGCAGCTCAGCAGCGCGGGGCCCGCGCAAGGAGGCTTCCGGCCGCGTCCAGCACGTCGTTCACCGCGGGCACGACGCCGACGCCTCCGAGATCCCGCGCGCGCGCGCTCGCGCGCTCGACACCGGCGAGCCGCGAGTCGGTCGCGACGAACAGCGACACGGTCGGAGTGCCGAGTGCGGCCGCGAGATGCACGAGCCCGGTGTCGACGCCGACGACGAGCTCGGCGCGGGCCAGAAGCGCCGCGAGGGCGGGCAGCGGCTGCTTCGACGGAACGCGCGCCGCGTCTTCCCCGGCGGCGAGGCGCTCGCTGCGCGCGCGTTCGCTCGCGCTGCCCCACGGCAGCACGATCGCGAACCCGGCGCGCGCGAACGCCGCGATCAGCGCGCGCCAACGCGCTTCGGGCCACAGCTTGTCGGCGCGGCTCGTCGCGTGCAGGAACACGAGGTAGGGTCCGCGCGGAATCGGCGCGTCCGCGGCCGGCGGTGGCGCCGCGATGCCGAAGCGCGGCGGCCCGTCGGCCCGATAGCCGAGCGCCGCGGCGGCGAGCTGGCGGCAGCGATCGATCAGGTGCTGGTCGGGATCGACCGCGTGGTGGTGATCGTGGGCGAGCGTGGCGACGGGCTCGCGGATGCTCGCGCGGTCCGGGCCGTGTCGCGGGCCGCGTGCGCTGCGCGCGACGAGCGCGCCTTTCACCTGTTCCTGGAGGTCGAGCACGGCAGCGTAGTCGTCGCGACGAAGGTTGCGCCGAAAAGCCGCCATCTCGCGCCAGGTCGCAGCGGACAGGGGATGCCGGCGCCAGCGGCGCAGCGCGATCGGGATCACGCGGCGGACGCCCGGATCGAGCGCGACGAGGGGCGCGAACGCCTCCTCGGCGACCCAATCGAGCGCGAGCTCCGGGCGGTGCGTGCGGACGTCGGCGACGAGCGCGAGCGCGTGGACGACGTCGCCGAGCGAGGAGGGGCGGACGACGAGGACTGCGCTCATCGGCCGCCGCGCCGGGACCGCGGCGCCGTGCACCGCGAAACCCCGTAGAATGCGCGCCATCCGAACGGCCGCGCCGCTGCGGCTTCCCCAACGACCTGGCGCATGTCCGGCCCGCTTCCCCTGAGTCTCTGTGTGATCACGCGCGACGCCGCTGCCCAGATCGCGGACTGCCTCGCGTCGGCGGCGTTCGCCGACGAAGTCGTCGTCGTCGACTCGGGCAGCTGCGATGATCCCGTGGAACTCGCGCGGCGCCGGGGCGCGCGCGTGATCGAGCGCGCGTGGCCGGGCTTCGGCGCGCAGAAGCACTTCGCCGTCGGCGCGGCGGCGCACGACTGGGTGCTCTGCCTCGACGCCGACGAGCGCGTGACGCCCGAGCTCGCGGCGGCGATCGCGCGCGAGATGGCTGCGCCGCGCGCCGCGGGCTACGCCGTCGCGCGCCGCAACCGCTTCCTCGGCCGCTGGTTGGCGCACGGCGAAGGCTACCCCGACTGGAACGTGCGGCTCTTCGACCGGCGCCGCGCGCGCTGGAGCGAAGACCCGGTCCACGAGCACGTGCTCTGCGACGGTCCGGTCGCGCGGCTCGAGGGCGACCTCCTGCACGCGTCGGCGGAATCGCTCGACGACTACCTCGCGAAGCAGAACCGCTATACGACGCTGCAGGCGGCGGCGATGCACGCGCGCGGCGAGCGCGCAGGCGTCCTCCGTCTCGTGCTCTCGCCGCTCGTGCGCTTCGTCCGCTTCTACGTGCTCAGGCTAGGCTTCCTCGACGGCGTCGCGGGGCTCGTCCACATCGCGATCGGCTGCCAGAACAGCTTCCTCAAGTACGCGAAGCTGCGCGCGCTCGAAGCGGAGTCGCGGCGATGAGCTCCCGGGAGCGGCGGCACGTGCTCGTGACCGGCGCCGCCGGCTTCATCGGCATGCACGTCGCCGCGCGGCTACTCGCCGAAGGCGTCGCCGTCACCGGCGCGGACAATCTCGATCCGTACTACGACGTCGCGCTCAAGGAGGCGCGGCTCGCGCGGCTCGCGCCGCATCCGCGCTTCCGCTTCGCGCGCACGGACCTGAGCGAAGAGGCTGCCGCCGCCGCGCTGTTCCGCGCCGGCACGTTCACCGACGTGATCCATCTCGCGGCGCAGCCCGGCGTCCGGCACTCGCTCGAACACCCCGAGGCGTACCTGCGGCACAACCTCGTGGCGTTCGGTCACGTCGTCGAGGGATGCCGGCGCGCGCGCGTCGCGCACCTCGTCTACGCGTCGTCGTCGAGCGTGTACGGCGCGAGCCACGCGCTGCCGTTCTCCGAGGACCAGAGCGTCGACCACCCGATCAGCCTCTACGCCGCGACGAAGAAGGCGAACGAGCTCATCGCGCACGCCTACAGCCACCTCTACCGGCTCCCGACGACCGGGCTGCGCTTCTTCACCGTCTACGGGCCGTGGGGCCGGCCGGACATGGCGCCGATGCTGTTCGCGAAGGC
>DASQBO010000100.1:0-2241 GCA_035635175.1 Casimicrobiaceae bacterium
GCCGACATCAAGGACTGCTACGCGCGCGGCCAGCCGGTGCTCGTCGGCACCACCTCGATCGAGAGCTCCGAGCTCCTGTCGCAGTACCTCGCGAAGGAGGATCTCCCGCACCAGGTCCTGAACGCGAAGCAGCACGCGCGCGAGGCCGAGATCGTCGCGCAGGCCGGCAAGGCGAAGGCGATCACGATCGCGACCAACATGGCCGGCCGCGGCACCGACATCGTGCTCGGCGGCAGCCTCGAGCCCACGATCCTCAGGCTGCGCGACGATCCCGAGGTGCCCGAGTCGGACAAGGAGCGGCAGATCGCGCAGATGCGCGCCGAGTGGAAGGAGCGCCACGAGGATGTGGTCAAGGCCGGCGGCCTCCACATCGTCGGGACCGAGCGGCACGAGTCGCGCCGGATCGACAACCAGCTCCGCGGCCGCTCGGGCCGGCAGGGCGACCCCGGCAGCTCGCGTTTCTACCTGTCGCTCGAGGATCCGCTCTTGCGCATCTTCGGCGGCGAGCGGCTCGGCGTCATCATGCAGAAGCTGAAGATGCCGGAGGGCGAGCCGATCGAGCACCCGATCGTCAACCGCTCGATCGCGAAGGCGCAGACGCGCGTCGAGGCGCGCAACTTCGACATCCGCAAGCAGCTGCTCGAATACGACGACGTCGCGAACGACCAGCGCCGCGTCATCTACCAGCAGCGCAACGAGCTCCTCGAGTCCGCGGACATCGCGGACACGATCCGCAACATGATCGGCGGGCTGATCGACGACACGGTGCGCCGCTACGTGCCGCCGGAGTCGGTCGAGGAGCAGTGGGACGTTCCGGGCCTCGAGGCCGCGCTCGCCGCCGACTTTCAGATGCAGGCGCCCATCGGCGAGTGGCTCAAGGCCGACGCCGAGATCACCGACGACGCGCTGCGGACGCGTCTCACGCAGGCCGCGCTCGAGCAGTACGCCGGCAAGGAGGCGCAGGTCGGACCCGAGCTCATGCGGCAGTTCGAGCGGAGCCTCATGCTGCAGACGGTCGACCAGCACTGGCGCGAGCATCTCGCGAACCTCGACCACCTGCGCCAGGGCATCCACCTCCGCGGCTACGCGCAGAAAAATCCGAAGCAGGAGTACAAACGCGAGGCCTTCGAGCTGTTCTCGGACATGCTCGACCGCATCAAGCAGGACGTCGTGAAGATCGTCCTCACGGTGCAGGTCCGCACGCAGCAGGACGTGGAGGCGGTGGAGGAGGCGCCGGCGGTGAAGAACGTCCGCTATCAGCACGCGGACTACGACGAGGCGCTCGCCGCCGAGGCGGCCGCGACGGCCACCGCGGTCGAGGAGCGGCCGTCGCGGCTCGCGATGGCGAGCGCCGCGCCCTTCGTGCGCGCCGGCGGCAAGGTCGGCCGGAACGATCCGTGCCCCTGCGGTTCGGGGAAGAAATTCAAGCACTGCCACGGTCGGTTGGCCTGACGTAAAGCTGCTGCGCGAACCGGCTGCTGCGTTGCGTCCTCGCTCGGCCCTCGCTGTACTTCCGAGTACTATCTCGGGCCTCGCTGCGGGTCGCCTTGCATCCGGCCCGCTCGCGACGCTTTCCGTTCAGGCCAACGGCTCCGCTCCACGTCCGAGATCGAGTTGCGCTCTGCGATAGAATCGGCATAGGCCCTAGAGCGATGCCCGTCCGCTACACGCCTCCGCATCCCGACGATCTGCTCCCCGTGCCGGGCGTGCGGCTCGGCACCGCCGCGGCGAAGATCAAGAGCTGGTCGCGCGACGACGTGCTGCTCGTCGCGCTCGACGAGGGGACCGTCGCCTCCGGCGTGTTCACGCAGAACCGGTTCTGCGCGGCGCCGGTGACGGTGTGCCGCCGGCATCTCGCCGGCGACGGTCGGGCCCGCGCGTTGGTCGTCAACGCCGGCAACGCCAACGCGGGCACCGGCGAGCGCGGCATCGCGGACGCGGAGGCGACGTGCGCCGCCGTCGCATCGACCCTCTCGTGCGAGGCCGTCGCCGTGCTGCCGTTCTCGACCGGCGTCATCATGGAGCCGCTCCCGCGGGACAGGATCGTCGCCGCGCTGCCGGCGGCGAAGGCTGCGCTCGCGCCCGACCACTGGTTCGAGGCAGTCGCGGCGATCATGACCACGGATACCGTCCCGAAGGGCGCGTCCCGCCGCGTGAGCGTCGACGGCGTTCCGGTCACCGTCACCGGCATCGCCAAGGGTGCCGGCATGATCCATCCGGACATGGCGACGATGCTGGCGT
>DASQBO010000101.1:0-5202 GCA_035635175.1 Casimicrobiaceae bacterium
CGGCGTCGCGCTCAAGTGGCCGAACGACCTCGTCCACCGCCACCTCAAGGTCGGCGGCATCCTGATCGAAGTGAACGGCGACGCGCTCGGCCCATCGACGACGGTTGTCGGCGTGGGCCTCAACGTCCGACTCCCCGCCGCCGTGCGCAAGGACATCCCCGTTCCCGTCACCGACCTGTCGACCATCGCGGGTCGCGGCGCGAAACCCGTCGACCGCAACGTGGTGTTCGCGGGGCTCGTCGCGGAGCTCGCCGCCGTGCTCGAGCGTTACGCGCGCGAGGGCTTCGCCCCGTTCGCCGCGGAGTGGCAGCATCGCCACGCCTATCAGGGCAAGGCGGTGACGCTGCTCCTGCCCGACGGCGCGACGGTCGCCGGCAAGGTCGCGGGCGTGGACGCGAGCGGCGCGCTGGTGCTGGCCGATGGCCCGCGCCGCGCTCGCTTCCTCTCGGGCGAGATCTCGCTGCGACGCGCGTGACGCGGGGCGCGGAGATGCCGCCCGACCGGGGCGCCGCCCGCAGGCCGCCTCGCCCCCGGGCGCCGGCGCGCGCCGCGCTTCCCGATGAGCCACGTCCTCGTCATTGACGTCGGCAACAGCCGGATGAAATGGGGGCTGTACGGCCCCCGCGGATGGGCGGCCGTCGGCGCCACGCCCAACACCGAGATCGGCACCCTGGCGTTGCGCGACTGGCACAATCTGCCGCGTCCGATCCGTGCCGTCGGCGTGAACGTCGCGGGCGAGGCGGCGCGCGTGCGCGTCGAGGGACAGCTCGCGCGATGGCGGCTCGTCCCGGAATGGCTCGTCGCCGGGGAATCCGCGTGCGGCGTCGTCAATCGCTACGCGCGTCCGTCGCAGCTCGGCGCCGATCGCTGGGCCGCGCTGGTCGCCGCGCGCCGGCGCTCGCTCGCGACCGAGCTCTTTCCTCCCGCCTGCGTGGTCGTGAACGCGGGCACCGCGGTGACGATCGACGCGCTCGACGTCGACGGTGTCTTCCGCGGCGGTTTCATCCTGCCCGGGATCCGCCTCATGCTCGAAGCGCTCGCCGAGAAGACGGCGGCGCTGAAGCCGGAGCCCGGCGAGTTCCACGAGTTTCCCGACAACACCGCGGATGCGATCCATTCCGGCGCGATGCAGGCGATCTGCGGCGCGGTCGAGCAGATGCGGCGGCGGATCGACACGGAAGCTGCGCAGGTGCGCGTCTATCTCGCGGGCGGAGCGGCACGCGAGATTGCGCCGCACCTGAGCCCGCCGGTCGAGGTCGTCGATCACCTCGTGCTCGAAGGCGTGCTCGCGCTGGCCGGGGTCGCGGCCCCGGGGTAACATTCGCGCGCCGACGCAACGCCCCTCGCCACGCGCCATGCGCACCGTCGCCGTTTTCCTTCTGCTCGCGAACCTGGCGCTCGCGGGCTACATCTGGCTCGACAGCTCGACCGGCGGCGAGGGCGTGCGGCTCAACCAGCAGGTCCGGCCCGACGCGATCAAGCTGCTCTCGCCGCAGGAAGTGGCGGCGCTCGGTCCGGCGAAGGCGGCCGAGCTCGCCGACGTCTGCCTCGAGTGGGGTCCGTTCGGCGAGGCCGAGCGCGCAAAGGCGCTCGCCGATGTCGAGCCGCTCGGGCTCGGCAAGCTCCTCACGCAGCGCCGTGTCGACGCATCCACCGCGTATTGGGTTTACCTGCCGCCGTTCGCGAGCAAGTCCGCGGCCGACAGGCGCGCCGGCGAGCTTCGCGCGGGAGGCGTGAAGGACGTGGCCGTCGTCGACGGCGGGGCGCAGCGCTTCGTGCTGTCGCTCGGCGTGTTCCGGACCGAGGAGGCCGCGAACGCGCATCTCGCCGAGATCTCGAAGCAGGGCGTCGCCGGGGCGAAGGCCGGTCCGCGCCCGCCCGTCGCGCCGCAGACGATGCTCGTGATCCGCGATCCGCAACAGCCCGTCATTGCGCGGCTGCGCGAGCTCGCGCCGGCGTACCCGGCGGCGGAAGTGCGAATCGGCGGCTGCGACAAGCCGGCGTGACCGGATGGCCAGCGCCCTTCCACTCCTCGCGCGATGACCGCCGCGATTCGCGCGGCGGCGCCGGGCGCCGACATCGAGCTCGCGCGCGGACTGTTCGTCGAGTACGCGAAGTGGCTGGCGGTCGACCTCTGCTTCCAGGGTTTCGATCGCGAGCTCGCGACGCTTCCCGGAGCGTACGCCCCCCCGCGCGGTCGACTGCTGCTCGCGGGCGAGCCGGGCGCGGCGTTCGGCTGCATCGCGCTGCGGCCGCTGCCCGCGGCCGAGGGCGCGCCGCGCGAAATCTCCGTCGGCGAAGTGAAGCGCCTCTTCGTGCAGCCTTCGGCGCGCAGGGGAGGGTGGGGCCGGCGCCTCGTCGAGGCGCTGCTCGACGAAGCGCGCGCGGCAGGGTATCGCGAGCTCAAGCTCGACACGCTCGACTGGATGACCGACGCGCGCAAGCTCTACGCACGCCAGGGCTTCCGCGAGTGCGCCGCCTACTACGACAACCCGCTGCCCGGCGTCGTGTACATGGAGCGCGCGATCTGAGTCCGGCGCGGTCGCAGGATCATCCGCGAGCGATGACCGAGAACCTGCGCTCGTCCTCCCGCGCCGGGTCCGGGAGCGGGCGCGCGGTCGGCCCCACCGCCGCGTCGCGGAAGCCGGCGTCGCGCACGAGTTCGACGATCTCGTCCTCGCCGTACCACGTCACCGCGATCGACTCGTCCTCGCGCGCCGTGATCTTCGCGCGCTCGCGCCGCTCGTAGCGGCTCCTGATGTCGATCCGCTTTCCTTCGGCATCGACGAAGACTTCGGCGCGCCGGGCGAGCTTCGAGCCGTCTGCGAGCGTCACCGTCTGCACCTGCACCTCGGGCGCGCCCGGCGGATGCGCGGCCGCGGCCGGCAGGTACAGATCCATGAACAGCACGCCCGGCGCGACGAGATGGGCGCGAATGCGCTCGAGCGCGGCCCGCGCGGCGGCCGGGTCCGCCAGCAGCTGGAACGATCCTGCCGCGACGATCGCGGCGCCGTAGCGGAACGGAAGGTTCAGCGCGGCGACGTCCTGCCGGAAGAGCGGCGTCGAGAGACCCGCCGCGGCGAGCCGCGCCTCGCAGCTCGCGATCATCGCGGGCGACGCGTCGACGCCGTGGACGTTGATCCCTCGCTCGAGCAACGGCACGAGCAGGCGGCCCGCGCCTGCCATCGCCTCGAGCGCCGGCCCGGCGTCGCGCGGCAGGCGGCTCGCGTACCACTCGACCTCCGCGTCCGGTGCGCGCGGCTCTACGGCATCGTGGAAGAGCGTGCAGAGGTGGCCGAACGGGGCCATCGGACGACGGATGCGGCGAACGATGCCGGCATTGTGCCGGAACGCGCGCCGGCGAGGCTGGAGTCGCGCGGGACGGCCCCTACAGCTGCTCCCACGGCAGGCCTTCCTTGCGCCAGCCGGAAAGCGTTCCCCGGTGATGCTCCTCGTCGAGCGGGCCCTCGAAGCCCTCGAGCACGTTGTAGACGTCGCTGAAGCCGGCCTGCTCGAGCGCCATCCCGGCGTCGATCGAGCGATGACCGCTCCGGCAGATCAGCACCACCGGCCGGTTCATGCTCGCCACCTTCTTCACCTGGCCGACGAAGTGCGGGTTGATGTCCCAGTCGGGGCCGTCGTTCCATGCGACGTGATGCGCGCCGACGGGATGGCCGACGAAGTAGTACTCCATCTCGCTGCGGCAGTCGACGAACACCGCCGAGGGGTTCTCCTCGAGGAAGCGGACCGCTTCGCGCGGCGTCAGGTGTTTCATGCGCGCCAATGTAGCATGCGCGGCACGCGTTGCGTTATTGCCGCCGGTGAGCGCGATATAACCGCAACGGCTGCGAGGAGCGGTCCCGGGCGCGATGCTAGAATTCGGGCCGCCCGCACGCACTTCGAATTCCCGCTTCGCCGACCCCCATGCAACCCGATCGCACGGAACTCCTCTCCTCGCTGCTCGAACGGCGCATCCTCGTGATGGACGGGGCGATGGGCACGATGATCCAGGGCCATCGCCTCGACGAAGCCGGGTACCGCGGCGCCTGCCTGGCGGGACACTCGCACGATCTCCGGGGCGACAACGACGTGCTCGTGCTGTCGCAGCCCGACGTGATTCGCGCGATCCACGACGCGTACCTCGCGGCCGGCGCGGACATCATCGAGACGAACACGTTCAACGCGACGTCGATCGCGCAGGCGGACTACCAACTTGGCGCTCGCGTGCGCGAGATCAACGTCGCGGCGGCGCGGATCGCGCGGGCGTGCGCGGACGACTGGACGCGCCGCACGCCGGACCAGCCGCGCTTCGTCGCCGGCGCGCTCGGTCCCACCAACCGCACCGCGTCGATCTCGCCGGACGTCAACGATCCCGGCGCGCGCAACGTGAGCTTCGACGAGCTCGTCGGTGCGTACGGCGAAGCGGCGGAAGGTCTCGCCGAGGGCGGCGCGGACCTGTTCCTCGTGGAGACGATCTTCGACACGCTCAACGGCAAGGCCGCGCTGTTCGCGCTCGAGAGCCTGTTCGAGCGCCTGGGCCGCCGCTTTCCGGTCATCGTGTCGGGGACGATCACCGACGCGTCCGGGCGCACGCTGTCCGGGCAGACGACCGAGGCGTTCTGGAACTCGGTGCGGCACGTGCGGCCGCTCGCGGTCGGGCTCAACTGCTCGCTCGGCGGCGCGCTGATGCGCCCGTACATCGAGGAGATGTCGCGCGTCGCCGACACGTTCGTCTCCTGCTATCCGAACGCAGGGCTGCCGAATCCGATGGCGGAAACCGGCTACGACGAGACGCCCGCGCAGACGGCGCGGCTCCTGGGTGACTTCGCGCGGAGTGGCTTCGTGAACATCGTGGGCGGCTGCTGCGGCACGACGCCGGCGCACATCCGCGCGATCGCCGATGCGGTGAAGGACGTGGCGCCGCGCCGCGTTCCGATGGAACCCCTTGCCGCCGCGGCCTAGCGGCGCGCCGCTCCGCGCCGGGCGGCGTCGCTCCCGGCAGGCTCCGCCATGTCACGCGTGATGCGCCTCTCCGGCCTCGAGCCGCTCAACATCGGCGACGACTCGCTGTTCGTCAACGTCGGCGAGCGCACGAACGTCACCGGCTCGCGCGCGTTCGCGAAGCTGATCCTGGCCGGCGACTTCGCGGGCGCGGTGGAAGTCGCGCGCCAGCAGGTCGCGAACGGCGCGCAGATCATCGAC
>DASQBO010000102.1:0-2976 GCA_035635175.1 Casimicrobiaceae bacterium
GCGACCTCCGCCCGCCGCGCGTCGGTGCGCACGAGCGACAGCACCGCGTTGATGCTGTTGAACAGGAAGTGCGGCCGGATGCGGGCCTGCAGCGCCTGCAGCCGAGCCTCGGTGATCGCCGGCGACAGCGCCTTCGCACGAAGCCGGAAGTAGAGGAGCAGCGCCACGGCCAGGAAGAGGCCGAGGAGGAGCGTGCGCAGCAGGTCGCCGGCGCGCACGATCTGCGTCGCCTCGATCAATGCGTGGACCGCGACCCCGCAGGCGAGGGTCGCGGCGACGACGACCCAGGCGCCCGTCGCGTACGGCTGCCGTCCGAGCCAGGGCTGGGCGGCGTAGAGCAGCGCGAGCTCGAGCATGAGCTGCGGCTGCAGCACCGAGACGTTGTCGAGGAACTCCGCCGGCCAGAGCTCCACGCGCGGCGCCTCGACGAGCGCCGCAATCGCCGCCGCGCCGTTGGCGGCGACGAGGATCCGCAGGATGACGCCCAGGTTGCGGAAGTCCGGGAGTGCGGGGAGCTCGGGGGTTTGCCTTATAATCGGCCGCATATACGGATGCCGGATGCAAGCTTCGTGCCGGCTGAACGGCGCCGGAGCGAGGGCTCCGCGGGTCGGCCCTGCGCGCATTGTCGACACGTGCGCCGGGGGAGGCAAGGACGTTCGTTTCCCGGCCCCGGCGAATCGGCGCCCGTCGTCTCCTTTTTCCCACGCGCCGCCTTTCGACCTGCCATGGTTCCGCCGAAGACCCCGCCCGAACCCGCCGCCAAGGCGTGGTCCGGCCGCTTTGCGGAGCCCGTCGCCGAGCGCGTCAAGCGGTACACGGCATCGGTCGATTTCGACCGGCGGCTCGCGGCGGTGGACGTCGCGGGCTCGCTCGCCCACGCCCGGATGCTCGCCGCCTGCGGCGTGTTGAGTGCCGCCGACCTCGCCGCCATCGAGGGAGGGATGACGACGATCAGCGCCGAGCTCGAGCGCGGAGAGTTTCCTTGGTCGCGCGACCTCGAGGACGTCCACCTCAACGTCGAGCGCAGGCTCACGGACCTGATCGGCGAGCCCGGCAAGCGGCTGCACACGGCGCGCTCGCGCAACGACCAAGTCGCGACCGACCTCCGGCTCTGGCTCCGGGGCGAGATCGACGCGTTGCAGCGGGGCCTTGCCGAGCTCCGCCGGGCCTTCCTGGACCTGGCGGAGCGCCATGCCGACACGGTCATGCCGGGGTTCACCCACCTGCAGGTGGCGCAGCCCGTCACTTTCGGCCACCACCTGCTCGCCTATGACGCCATGCTGGCGCGTGACGCGGAGCGGCTCACGGACTGCCGCCGGCGGGTCAACCGTCTCCCGCTCGGCGCCGCCGCGCTCGCCGGGACGAGCTACCCGATCGACCGGGCGCGGGTCGCCCGCGAGCTCGGATTCGAGGGCCTCTGCCCGAACTCGCTCGACGCGGTCGCCGATCGCGACTTCGCGATCGAGTTCGCGGCGGCTGCGGCGCTCGTCATGGTCCACCTGTCGCGCTTCGCCGAGGAGCTCGTGCTGTGGTCGAGCCCGCGCTTCGGCTTCGTCCGGATCGCCGACCGCTTCTGCACCGGCAGCTCGATCATGCCGCAGAAGAGGAATCCGGACGTCCCGGAGCTCGTCCGCGGCAAGGCCGGACGGGTCGCGGGCGGCCTCGTCGGCCTCCTGATGCTGATGAAGGCGCAGCCGCTCGCGTACAACAAGGACAATCAGGAAGACAAGGAGCCGCTGTTCGACATCGTCGACACGCTCGCCGACACGATCGCAATCATGGCCGACCTCGTCGCGACCGGCGTCGAGGCCGACTGCGACCGGATGCGCGCGGCGGCGAGCGAAGGCTTCGCGACCGCCACGGACCTGGCCGACTACCTCGTGCGCAAGGGGATGCCGTTCCGCGACGCGCACGAGGCGGTCGCGCGCGCGGTCCGCCACGCCGAATCGAAGGGCGCCGACCTCGCCGCGCTCTCGCTCGCGGAGCTGCGCTCGTTCGCCCCGGCCGCCGGCGACGACGTCTTCACCGTGCTCACGCTCGAAGGCTCCGTCGCGAGCCGGAACCACGCGGGCGGCACGGCGCCCGCCCAGGTGCGCGCGGCAATCGCCGCGGCCCGCGCGGCGCTCGACTCGACAACGCCGGGGTGACGCGAGCGCGCGCCGGCCACGCAACGGGAATCTCCATGGAATCGTCGAACGTCGCCTTCATCGGGCTCGGCACGATGGGCTATCCGATGGCAGGCCACCTCGCCAAGGCGGGGCACCGCGTCACCGTCTACAACCGGACGGCGGCGAAGGCGGAGCAATGGGTCCGGGAGCACGGCGGCACCGCCGCGCCGACCCCCGCGGCCGCTGCAGCGAACGCCGAGTTCGTGATGACGTGCGTCGGCAACGACGAAGACCTCCGCGCCGTGACGCTCGGCGCGAACGGCGCACTCGCGACGATGCGCGCGCCGGCGGTGCTCGTCGACCACACGACCGCGTCGGCGCAGGTCGCGCGCGAGCTCCACGCCGCGGCGCAGGCAAAGGGCGTCGGCTGCCTGGACGCGCCGGTGTCGGGCGGACAGTCCGGCGCAGAGAGCGGCAAGCTCACGGTCATGGTCGGCGGCGACGCGGGCGCGTTCGCGCGCGCCGAGGGAGTGCTCGCCTGCTACGCGCGCGCGGTGACGCGCCTCGGCGGCCCGGGCAGCGGCCAGCTCACCAAGATGGTGAACCAGATCTGCATCGCGGGCATGGTGCAGGCGCTGTCCGAAGGCATCCACTTCGCGGAGAAGGCGGGCCTCGATCCGCTCGCCGTGCTCGACGTCATCGGCAAGGGCGCGGCGCAGTCGTGGCAGATGGACAACCGCGGCAAGACAATGGTGGCCGACCAGTTCGACTTCGGCTTCGCCGTCGATTGGATGCGCAAGGACCTCGGCATCTGCATCGCGGAAGCGCGCGCGAACGGCGCCGCGCTGCCGGTCACCGCGCTCGTCGA
>DASQBO010000103.1:0-30706 GCA_035635175.1 Casimicrobiaceae bacterium
GATCGCCCATTGGAGCGGGGACCCGGAGTGGGCGAGAGTGCGGCCGCCGCTGGTCGAGCTCCCGCCCGCGGAGGCAGCCGCGCTCGCGCGCGACCTCGAAGGTCTTGGCTTTTCCATGCCGGGCTTGGAAACGGCCGCCGCCTAACGCGCCGCCTGAGCGCGGCGATTGCTGCGGCTGGCGGCCGTGGAGCCGTCGCCGCAGAGTCCGTCGACCACCGCCGCAAGCGCTTCACCGCATTCAGCCTCGACTTTCAGCGTAAACAGGTCATCGGCGCGGGTGCGACCGCGATTGACCGCGGCGATCGGCTTGCCCAGGCGGTTCGCTTGCTCGCAGAACCGATAGCCGGAATACACCATCAGCGAGGAGCCGACGACGAGCATCGCGTCCGCCTCCCGGAGCGCCGCCAGCGCGGCGTCGACGCGATGGCGGGGGACGCCCTCGCCGAAGAACACGACGTCGGGCTTGAGCATGCCGCCGCAACGCTCGCAGTGCGGAACGCGAAACCCCTCGAGCGCGCGCGGCGCGAGATCGGCATCGCCGTCCGGTGCTGCCGCTCCGGAATTGGCGAAGGCAGGATTGTCCTTCTCCAGTGTGCGCTGAAGCGCCTCGCGCGAACGCGTTGCACCGCATTCGAGGCAGATGACGCGCCCGATGTTGCCGTGGAGCTCGACGACGCAGGTGCTGCCGGCCCGCTGGTGGAGGCCGTCGACGTTCTGGGTCACGAGGAGGTGCACCCGGCGCTCCGCCTCCAGGGACGCGAGCGCCGAATGGGCAGCGTTGGGCTGCGCGCGCGCGATGAGCGGCCAGCCGACCATGCTTCGCGCCCAGTACCGCTGGCGCGCGGGTGGGGAGCGCAGGAACTCCTGCAGCATCATCGGTGCGCTCCGCTTCCATGCGCCGTTCTCGTCACGGTATCCGGGTATGCCCGAGTCGGTGCTGACCCCGGCGCCGGTCAGGACGAAGAGCCGCGGGTGCCGTCGCGCAAAATCGTGCAGGGCTGTCACGGCGGAGGCCATGGGGTGCGGAACCGAATGCTTCCGGGCGGATGAACCGTCACCGGAGATTGCCGGCGCCCGGAGTGTAGCTCGCGCTGACGACGCTGTTGCTGATCAGGGTGTCGCACTGCACGACCCCGCTGAATTTGGCCATCCCGGCATCCACGCTCACCATGCCGGAATTGATCTCGACCACGCTCGCATTCAAAGTCACCTTGGACGACGTTCTCAGGGTGATCCCGGCCGTTTGGAGCTCCACCGAGTTGCCATTGCCGTCGGTGAGCTCCAGGGCATCGGGGCCATCCTTGAGCGTGAGCTTCTGCCCGCCGGGCGTTTCGATCACGACACTTTCCTGGCCGGGTTGATCGTCGAGCGTGATCTTCACGCCATTGCGGGACCGCAACACTTTCTTGTTGTTGGCGGCATCCCCGTTCTCGGGCGGCGGGCTGGCGGCATTCCAAAGCGCCCCGAGAACGTAAGGCCGTCTCAAATCGCCTTGCTCGAACGCGACGACGACCTCGTCGTTCAGGTCCGGCATGAACCACGAGCCCCGATGGGCGCCAGCCATCAGGGTGGCGACACGAGCCCATGCTTCGTAGCCGTTTTCGCCGGGCACGCCCGGCTGCGGGAGCCGCACCTTCACGCGTCCGCTGTTCTCCGGATCCACGTTGTCGATCACGATCGCCTTGAAGACGCCACGTGGCTCTTTCATGAGTTCCCCCGAGTGAGTGTGACCTGATCGTGCAAGCGCTGGGCGACGGCACGAAACGACAAACGCCTCCCTCTCGGGCTGCCATCCGAACCAATTCGATCCTTCGGCTTGTTCCACGCGACGGGCGCGCGGGAGGGTGGCAAGGCAGCCGCCTTCGCGTGCAGAATACCGGCATTCGTGTTCGAACAGCCGGTTTGCGGGCGTTTCCGATCGGGCAACCGTCGGACCGAAGGCCTCGCAGGCCGGAACGATTCCCCGGAGAACGCACCTGTGAGAATTTCCAAAGCCGAAGTCATCGTCACCAGCCCGGATCGGAACTTTGTCACCCTCAAGATCTCGACCGACGAGGGGCACACGGGCCTGGGCGACGCCACC
Source organism: Casimicrobiaceae bacterium (assembly GCA_035635175.1). Taxonomy (GTDB): domain Bacteria; phylum Pseudomonadota; class Gammaproteobacteria; order Burkholderiales; family Casimicrobiaceae; genus CAIWHR01. The sequence goes on from DASQBO010000103.1 coordinate 2,084, forward strand.
CTCAACGGACGTGAGCTCGCCGTCGTCAGCTACCTCAAGGATCACGTAGCGCCTCTGCTCATCGGCAAGGATCCGCATCGCATCGAGGACACGTGGCAGTTCCTGTATCGCAGCGCGTACTGGCGCCGCGGCCCGGTGACGATGGCGGCCATCGCCGCCGTCGACGTCGCGCTCTGGGACATCAAGGCCAAAACAGCGAACATGCCGCTCTACCAGCTTCTGGGCGGAGCGAGCCGCACCGGGTGCCTCGCCTACGGGCACGCCAGCGGCAAGGACCTGCCGGAACTCTTCGACTCGGTGCGCAGGCATCTCGAGCTGGGCTACCGGGCGATCAGGATCCAGACCGGGGTGCCCGGCCTCCGGGCCATCTACGGGGTCGCTTCCAATCCGGTCGCGTCGGGGAACGTGGGGAAGCGCTATGACCACGAGCCGGCGCAGCGAGCGCCGCTTCCCGCGGAAGAGGATTGGGACACCCGCGCCTATCTGCGGCACATTCCTGGTGTCTTCGAGGCCGTGCGCGCCGAATTCGGCCCCGAACTTCCGCTCCTGCACGACGGCCATCATCGGATGACGCCGATCCAGGCGGCCCGGCTCGGCCGGTCGCTCGAGCCGTTCGATCTGTTCTGGCTGGAAGACTGCACGCCGGCGGAAAATCAGGACGCATTGCGGCTCGTGCGCCAGCACACGATCACGCCGCTTGCGATCGGCGAAGTGTTCAACACGGTCTGGGACTATCAGACGCTCATCCGGGAGCAGTTGATCGACTACGTGCGCAGCGCGGTGACGCACACGGGCGGCATCTCCCCGATGAGGAAGCTCATGGATTTTGCGGCCCAGTACCAGATCAAGTCGGGCATCCACGGGCCCACCGACATCTCCCCCGTGGGGATGGCCGCCGCGCTGCATCTCGGTGTCGCCATCCACAACTTCGGCATTCAGGAATACATGCAGCACGGGGAGGCGACCAACCGGGTGTTCGAGCAGTCGTTCACGTTCAAGGAAGGGCTGCTCCATCCGGGAGAAAGACCCGGCCTCGGCGTCGAGCTCAATGCCGACGAAGCCGGCAAGTATCCCTATCAGACGGCCTACCTGCCGTTCAACCGCCTGAGCGACGGCACGGTCCACGACTGGTAGTACACGAAGCCCCAAAATGACTGCGGCGCGTATGCCGCGGCGAGACGGCGGCCACTGGTGACGGAGGCCGGATCGTAGGATGATTGCGGCGCTCGCGAGCGATCGCCGGTGGCGGGGCAACAGGGAAGGATGAGGGAGCGGCCCGTTTTGAGGGCGCCGCACCTTCTATGCGAAGAGATGAAGAGCGCCGTTCCCAAGGTGGCGGGGTGGGGTGATCGTGTGAGGCGAGCGTTCGGCGCCCTCTTGGCCGCATCCTCCCGTGGCAGCAGCGCTGATGGCCGCCGTGCAAACGGCATCGCGGCTGTACGATCCCAAGTGATCCTGTGACGACGCGTTCTCGTTCCTGCAGGTCAAATCGTGGGCGGCGCTGGAAGGCGCATGACGATCCACGTCTTTCCCGGGGCCATGGCCCGCGCTGAGGTCGACCTGCCGCCGGTGATGACGGCGTCCGCGCCGCAGGCGCCGCCGCGGACGTTCCGCGGCCGGCTGTTCCGCAAGTACCTGCTGCTGATCTTGGTGCTCGTGGGCGGCGCCCTGCTCACGTCGGGCGCCGTCAGCATCTATTTCGGCTACCAGGAGAACAAGGCGGCGATCGGGACGCTGCAGAGCGAGAAGGCGATCGGGGCCGCGTCGCGGATCGAGCAGTACATCGACCGGATCACGCAGCAGCTCGCCTACGCGTCGCTTCCGCAGATCGACGCGAGCGACCTCGAGGCCCGGCGGATCGAATTCCTGAAGCTCCTGCGGCAGGCGCCGGAAGTGACCGACATCGCGCAGCTCGATCCTGCCGGACTCGAGGTGATCGCCGCCTCCCGGCTCGGGATGGATCGGCTCAATTCGCGGATCGACCGTGCGCAGGAGCCGGCATTCGTCAACGCCAAGCGTGGCAAGCCGTGGTACAGCCCCGTGTACTTCCGCAAGGAGACGGAGCCGTACATGACGATCTCGCTCCGCTCCGGCGGCGAGCGCGGGCCGGTCACGATCGCCGACGTGAACCTGAAGTTCATCTGGGACGTCGTGTCGCGGATCAAGATCGGCGACAAGGGCAAGGCGTACGTCGTCGACCGCAGCGGATACCTGGTTGCCGATCCGGACATCGGCCTCGTCCTGCGCAAGACCGACCTCGCGAACCTCCCGCACGTGAAGGCGGCCGCGGCCGGGCCGCCGTCCGCCGACGAGCCGGCACTCAAGTCGGGCGACCTTGCCGGCACGCCGGTGCTTGCGTCGTGGGCGCCGATCGAGTCGCTCGGCTGGAACGTCTTCGTCGAGCAGCCCATCACCGAAGTGTACGCAAGGCTCAACGCGTCGATCGTCCGCACCGGCCTCCTGCTGCTCGCCGGGCTCGCGATCTCGGCGCTCGGCGCGGCCGCGCTCGCCCGCGGGATGGTGCGCCCGATCCGCACGCTGGAGGAGGGTGCGCAGCACATCGGCGAGGGCGATCTCGACCAGCGCATCGACGTGCGGACGGGCGACGAGCTCGAGGCGCTGGCCGGACGCTTCAACAGGATGTCGGCGCAGCTCAAGGAATCGTACGCGGGCCTCGAGCGGAAAGTCGAGGCGCGCACGCAGGAGCTCTCCAACTCGCTCGAGCAGCAGACCGCGATCAGCGAGATCCTGCGCGTCATTTCGAGCTCGCCGACCGACGTCGAGCCCGTCCTCAAGGCCGTCGCCGAGCGGGCCGCGCACCTCTGCGACGCGCCCTTCGCGTTCGTCGTCCTCGTGGAGGGCAGCCGGCTGCGCCCGGCGGCCGTCCACGCGATCGACCCTGAGCCCGGCTCTCCGTACGACAACCCACGGAACCTTGATGGGCCGTTCCCGCTCAAGCGCACGTTCGTGATCGGCCGCGCCGCGGTCGACCGCCAGACCGTTCACGTGCCCGACATCCTGCCGCTGATCGACGCCGAATACCCGGACGTGGGGCCCATCCAGCAGCGCTTCGGCTTTCGCGCGCTCCTCGCCGTTCCCCTGATGCGCGAGGGGGGCGTCTACGGCGTCATCCTCATCTGGCGGCGGGTGCCGGGCCCGTTCTCGCACGACCAGATCGCGCTCCTGCAGACGTTCGCGCGGCAGGCGGCGATCGCGATCGACAACGTGCGGCTCTTCGACGAGACCCGGGAGGCGCTCGACCAGCAGACCGCGATCAGCGAGGTCCTGCGCGTCATCGCCAGCACTCCCGGCGACATCAAGCCGATGCTGGGCGCAGTCGCCGAGCGCGCGCTGCGCCTGTGCAGCGCCATTCAGTCGACCATCGTCCTGGTCGACGGTGACAGACTGCACGCCGCGGCGCAATTCGGCGACCATCCGACACTGCTCGACGGCGAGAGCATGCCGCTGACGCGCGGTTCGGTCTCGGGTCGATCGGTCATCGACGGCGCGGTCGTTCACCTGGAGGATCTGTCGACGGAATCGGAAGAGGAATACCCGGTCGGCCGCGCTCTGCAGCGGCGATTCGGGCATCGCGCGATCCTGTCGGTTCCGCTGATGCGCGAAGACCGCGCCATCGGTGCGATCGCGCTGTGGCGCCTGGAGCCGCGTCGGTTCTCCGAGAAGCAGGTCGCTCTCGTCAAGACTTTCGCCGACCAGGCGGCCATCGCCATCGAGAACGTGCGTCTGTTCAACGAGACGAAGGAGGCGCTCGAGCAGCAGACGGCGATCAGCGAGATTCTCCGGGTGATCTCGAGCTCGCCCACCGACGTGCAGCCCGTGCTCGAGGCGATCGCCGATCGTGCGGCGCGGTTGTGCGACGCCGCGGCGGCCTCGATGTACCTGACCGAGGGGAACACGCTGCGGCACCTCGCGTCCAAGGGGCCGTCGCCCGATCCGGTGGGCTTCGTCGACTCGATGCCGATCAACGCCGACTCGATCTCGGGCCGCGCGCTCCTCGATCGCCGCACGATCCAGGTGCGCGACATGCTGACGGAAGGTGCCGAATTTCCGCTCAGTCATGAGATCGCCCGGCGCTTCGGCCATCGTACGGTGGTCGTGATCCCGCTGTTCCGCGAGGGGAATCCGTTCGGGACGATTCTCCTCCGCAGGCAGGAGGTGCGTCTGTTCAGCGAGCGGGAGATCGCGCTGCTCGCCACTTTCGGCGACCAGGCGGCGATCGCACTCGAGAACGTGCGCCTGTTCAACGAGACCAAGGAGGCACTCGACCAGCAGACCGCGGTGTCGGACATGTTGCGCGCGATCAGCCGGACGACGTTCGACCTGCAGCCGGTATTCGCGACGCTGATCGAGAGCGCGGCGCGACTGTGCCGCGCCGACAAGGGTTTCGTCTACATCCGCGAAGGCGGCGCCTACCGCATGATGGTCAACTTCGGCTCGTCGCCCGAGCAGGTGGACACCCGGCCGCTGGTGCCGGAGTACGGCACGCTGGTCGGGCGCACCGCGCTCACTCGCGACGTCGTCCGCATCGACGACGCGAGGGTCGATCCGACCTACACCTGGAAGGATGCGCAGGAGAAGCTCGGCTTCCGCTCGATGCTCGGCGTGCCGATGCTGCGCGAGGGCGAATCAGTCGGCGTGATCGCGATGTGGCGCGAGGAAGTCCGCCCGTTCACCCCGCGCGAGGTCCAGCTCGTGACGACCTTTGCCGACCAGGCCGTGATCGCGATCGAGAACGTCCGGCTCTTCAACGAGACCAAGGAAGCGCTCGACCAGCAGCGCGCGTCCGCCGAGGTCCTCGCCGCGATTTCGAGCTCGATCGCCGACACGACGCCGGTGTTCTCGACGATCGTCGAGCGCTGCGAGAGACTCTTCGCGGGCAGGCTCGTCCAGATCAACCTGGTCGCCGACGACGGCCTCGTGCACCTCGCCGACTACCACGGCCCTGGACGCGACAGGATCGAATCGATCTTTCCCTTCCCGCTCGACACGGACAGCGCGACCGGCACTTCGATCCTGACGCGCGCCGTCATGCACTACCCCGACGTGGACCACGGCAAGGACGTACCCGAGCGGGCACGGAAGGGATGGCAGGCGCTCGGCGTCAAGGCGGCGATCGTCGCGCCGATGGTCTGGGAGGACCGGGGCGTCGGCGCCATTCTCGTGGGACGCGACGTCGCGGGAGCGTTCTCGGAGAAGGAGATCGCGCTCCTCAAGACCTTCGCAAGCCAGGCCGTCATTGCGATTCAGAACGCGCGGCTCGTGAACGAAACGAAGGAGGCGCTCGACCAGCAGCGCGCCTCCGGCGAGGTCCTCGCGGCGATCTCGAGCTCGATCGCCGACACGAAGCCGGTGTTCGACACGATCCTGCAGCGCTGCCAGCGCCTGTTCTCCGGCGACACGGTCGGCGTGACGCTCGTGCGCGACGACGGGATGCTCGACATCGGCGCCTACGCCGGCCCGGGCGGGGACGAGCTGCGCAAACTCTTTCCGCAGCCGCTGAGCCGCGACACCTCGTCAGGCCTCGCGATCCTGGAGCGGCGCGTGCTGACCTACGGCGACGTCGAGGCGGGCGACATGCCGCCGCGCTCACTCGACGGCGTGCATGCGACCGGCCTCAAGTCGATCACGTTCGCGCCGATGCTCTCGGAAGGCCGGGCCATCGGCACGCTGTGGGTGGGACGGTCTTTCAGGGGCGCGTTCAGCGACAAGCAGATCACGCTGCTCAAGACCTTCGCCGAGCAGGCGGTGATCGCGATCCAGAACGCGCGCCTCTTCAACGAGACGAAGGACGCTCTCGAGCAGCAGCGCGCGTCGGGCGAGGTGCTGGCGGCGATCAGCAGCTCGATCGCCGACACCAGGCCGGTGTTCGACAGGATTCTGGCAAGCTGCGAGCACCTGTTCTCGGGCAAGGTGATTGCGATCAATCTCCTCGACGAAGAAGAGCATCTGCAACTGGCGGCGTACCACGGCCCCGACCGGGAGAAGCTCGAGCGGACCCGCGCCGGCGGCCTGCCGTATCGTGAGACGGGCACTGCTCTCGCGATCGCCCGGCGGAGCGTCCTCCATTACTCCGACATCGTGAACGGAAAGGACGTCCCGCCTGGCGTGCGCCAGGCGGCGGTCGCGACCGGGATGAAGGCGTGCATCGTGGCGCCGATGCTCTGGGAGGACAAGGGCATCGGGTCGATTTTCGTCAGCCGCGACTACACGGGCCGGTTCTCGGACAAGGAGATCGCGCTCCTCAAGACCTTCGCCGACCAGGCGGTGATCGCGATCCAGAACGCGCGGCTCTTCCGCGAGATCGAGGAGAAGAGCCGCCAGCTCGAGATCGCCAACAAGCACAAGAGCGAGTTCCTCGCCAACATGTCGCACGAGCTCCGGACGCCGCTCAACGCGATCATCGGCTTCTCCGAGGTGCTGCAGGAGAAGCTCTTCGGCGACGTCAACGAGAAGCAGGAGGACTACCTGCGCGACATTTACACGTCGGGCAAGCACCTGCTCGGGCTCATCAACGACATCCTGGACCTCTCCAAGGTGGAGGCGGGCCGGATGGAGCTCGATCTTGCGGCGTTCGACGTCGCCTCGGCGCTGTCGAACGCGATGACGCTCGTCCGCGAGCGCGCGCAGCGGCACAACGTCGCGCTCCGGATGGACTGCGCCCCGGCGCTCGGGCAGGTCACGGCCGACGAGCGCAAGGTGAAGCAGATCCTCGTCAACCTGCTCACGAACGCCGTCAAGTTCACGCCGGACGGCGGCCGCGTCGACGTGATCGCCCGGCGCGGGTCGGACGCCATCGAGATCGCCGTGCGCGACACCGGCATCGGGATCGCGCCGGAGGATCACGAGGCCGTGTTCGAGGAATTCCGCCAGGTCGGCCGGCACTACACGAACAAGCAGGAAGGGACGGGCCTCGGCCTCACGCTGACGCGACGCTTCGTCGAGCTGCACGGCGGCCGCATCTGGGTCGAGAGCGAGCTCGGCAAGGGCGCGACGTTCACCTTCACGATACCGGTCAAATCATGAGCCTCGTCCTCATCGTCGAAGACAACGAGAAGAACCTGAAGCTCGTCCGCGACGTGCTGCAGGTGAAGGGCTACGAGACGATCGAGGCGACGACCGGCGAGGACGGCGTTGCGCTCGCGGCGTCGCGCAGGCCTGATCTCGTCCTCATGGACATCCAGCTGCCGGGGATCAGCGGGATCGAGGCGATCGCCGCACTGCGGGCCAACGCGGCGACGGCGCACATTCCGGTCATCGCGGTCACGGCGTCGGTGATGCAGCAGGACCGGAAGCTCATCATGGAGGCGGGCTTCGACGCGTACCTCGGCAAGCCGCTCGACTTGAAGGAGTTCCTCGCCACCGTGAAGCGGGTCCTGGAGGCGCCGCGGCGATGACCGTCTTGTCGAAGGTGCTCGTCGTCGACGACACGCCTGCCAACGTCAAGCTCCTGGCCGACCTGCTTGCGGTGAAGGGCTTCGCGGTGGCCACCGCCGTGAACGGCGAGGAGGCGCTCGCCAAGGTCGCGTCGGAAGCGCCCGACATCGTGCTGCTCGACGTCATGATGCCGGGGCTTTCGGGCTACGACGTCTGCCGGCGCATCCGGGCGGAGCCCGCGACCGCGCTCCTGCCGGTCGTGCTCGTGACCTCGCTCGACCCGCAGGGCGAGCGCGTCAAGGGGATCGAGGCAGGTGCGGACGACTTCCTGTCGAAGCCGATCAACCAGGCCGAGCTCTTCGCCCGCGTCCGCTCGCTGCTGCGCGTCAAGGCATTGCAGGACCAAGTGCGGCGGCAGGCGGACGAGCTCAAGGCCTGGAACGCGAAGCTCGAGGAGAGGGTCGCCGAGCAGGTCGCGCAGGTGCAGCGGCTGTCGCAGTTGAAGCGCTTCTTCTCGCCGAAAGTCGCCCACGCGATCGTGTCGGCCGGCGACAGCGCGATCCTCGCGCCGCACCGCTGCGAGATTTCGTACGTGTTCGCCGACCTGCGGGGCTTCACCTCGTTTACCGACCGCACGGAGCCGGAGGAGGTGCAGGCGGTCCTCGTCGACTACCACTCGACGATGGGCGTCATCGCGAACGCGCACGATGGGACGATCGACCGCTTCGCGGGCGACGGCATCCTGATCTTCTTCAACGACCCGTTCCCGGTGCCGCAGCCCGGGCGGCACGCCGCAGCGATGGCGCTCGCGATGCAGGAGGGCTTCGCGCCGCTGCGCGCTAAGTGGCTCGCGCTCGGGCACGAGCTCGATCTCGGCATCGGAATTGCGCAGGGATTCGCGACGCTCGGTGCGTTCGGCTTCGAGGGCCGGCAGGACTATTCCGCGATCGGCAGCGTCGTCAACCTCGCGAACCGGCTCTGCGGCGAAGCGCGCGGCGGCCAGATACTGATCGACCGGCGCACGCGCGCGGGACTCGGCGAGGGCGCCGACGTCGAGCCGGTCGGACCGCTTGCGCTCAAGGGCTACGCCCAGCCCGTTCCCGCGTTCCTGCTCAAGGGATTGCGGCCGACGCCTTCGACGTAGCCGTCGGAGCCGCGGCACGGTCCGTAGCCCGCGCCGTCGAACGCCGCAATTTTGTCGTCGGGTATGGTCGCAGTGACCGCCGCATGTGGGTTGCGGCGCGAATCCGCCTCCGCGCGCACTGCTGGCCAGGACGCGACGAACGATCGCAGTCCAGCAGGCCACAGCACGATCACGTCCACATGGTGGTCCTTGGTAAACTCCGGCTTCCTCCCGCCGTCCCGAGTGACCCATTCATGACCGACAGCTCCCTCGCCGCGGCGATCGCCCGCCACTGGGACGACGAAATCGTCGCCGAGCTCACCGATTACGTCCGGATTCCGGCTAAATCGCCGCACTTCGATCCGGACTGGAAGAAGAACGGGCACATCGACCGCGTGATCGCGCTGGCCGAGGCGTGGGCCGGGAAGCAGAAGGTGCGCGGGCTCGAGCTCGAGATCGTGCGTCTGCGCGGGCGCACGCCGCTGCTCTATTTCGACGTGCCGGCGACCGCGAAGGCCTCGCGCGGGGATACGGTGCTGCTCTACGGCCACCTCGACAAGCAGCCGGAGATGGTCGGCTGGCACGAAGGTTACGGCGCGTGGTCGCCGCGCTTCGAGGACGGCAAGCTTTACGGCCGTGGCGGCGCGGACGACGGCTACGCCGTGTTCACCGCGCTGGCCGCGCTCGCGGCGCTCGACGCGCGCGGAATGCCTCACGCGCGCTGCGTGGGCATGATCGAGACCTGCGAGGAGTCTGGCAGCTACGACCTGCCGGCGTACCTCGAGCATCTCGCGCCGCGGCTCGGGCGCGTCGACCTGGTCGTCGGCCTCGATTCCGGCTGCGGCGACTACGAGCGGCTGTGGACCACGACCTCGCTCCGCGGCATCGCGGCCGGGACCCTGACCGTCGACGTGCTGACCGAAGGCGTGCACTCGGGCGACGCGAGCGGCATCGTCCCGTCGTCGTTCCGGATCGCGCGCAATCTGCTCGATCGGCTGGAGGACTCGCTCACGGGACGGATCCTGCCCGCGCAGTTCCACGCGCCGATCCCCGAGGAGCGCCACGAGCAGGCGCGCGCGGCGGCGGACATCATGGGCGAGCTCGTGACGGGCAAGTATCCGTTCGCGAAGGGGACGAGGCCGATGGTCGGCGGCCGCGCGGAAGCGATCCTGAACCGCACGTGGCGTCCCGCGCTGTCGGTGACCGGCGCCGACGGCCTGCCGCCGATCGCGAGCGCCGGCAACGTGCTGCGCCCGAGTACGTCGCTCAAGCTGTCGCTGCGCATCCCGCCGACGCTGGACGGAGAGCATGCGACGGAAGAGCTCAAGCGGCTACTGGAGGCGGATCCGCCGCACGGCGCGGCCGTGTCGTTCGCGCCCGACCAGGGGGCGACCGGCTGGAACGCGCCGCCGACCGCTGTCTGGCTCGCTGCGGCGCTCGAAGCCGCGTCGCGTGCGCACTACGGGCAGCCGGCCGCCGCGATGGGCGAGGGGGGAACGATCCCGTTCATGGCGATGCTCGGCAAGCGCTTCCCCGACGCGCAGTTCCTGATCACGGGCGTGCTCGGCCCGCACTCGAACGCGCACGGGCCGAACGAATTCCTGCACGTCCCGTACGCGAAGAAGCTGACCGCCTGCGTCGCCGACGTCATCGCCGCGCACGCGGCGCGCTAGGCATCGCGACCCCGACGCGTTCCGGAGCCGCCATGTCGCGCTCGGGCACGGACCTGCCGACACCCGCGCTACGCGAGACGCACGTCTACAAGGTGATTGATGGCCGGGAGATCCGGGCCGACGTCATGGGTGCACGTCCGCTCGCGCGGAAGCCGGCCCTTGTCTGGATCCACGGCGGCGGCTTGATCTTCGGCTCGCGCACGGTGTCGCCGCGAGAGCCTTTCGTGCGCGCCCTGCTGGAGCGCGATTTCGTGGTCGTGTCCATCGATCATCGCCTCGCGCCGGAGACGAAGCTGCCCGGCATCGTCGACGACGTGCGCGATGCGTGGCGCTGGCTCACCGACGTCGGGCCCGGCCGCTTCGGCATCGATCCCGAGCGCGTGGCGATGGGCGGCGGCTCCGCGGGGGCGTATCTGTCGCTAATGGGCGGCTATCTGCTCGAGCCACGGCCGCGTGCCATCGCCTCGTTCTGGGGGTACGGCGACATCACGGCGCCCTGGGAAGCCGATCCGAGCAGCCACTACCGGGAGCAGTACGACGTCGTCACGCGCGCGGAAGCCGTCGCCTCGCTCGCCGGACCGGCGGCCGATCCGTCGGTTGCGGTCGACCGCTCCAATTTCTATCTGTATTGCCGGCAGCACGGAAAGTGGCTGGAGGAGGTCACAGCCCATGACCCGCGTGACGACGACCGCTGGTTCGATCGTTACTGCCCGATCAGGAACGTGTCCGCCGCGTTTCCACCGACGATCCTCGTGCACGGCACTGCGGATACCGACGTGCCGCACGAGGAGTCGGCGCGGCTCGCCGCACGCTTCGCCGAAGAGCGGATCGAGCACGAGTTCATCTCGCTCGCCGGCGTGGGACACGGGTTTGCCGGCGCGCGACCGGGGCAAGTGGAGGCCGCGGAAGCGGCGGTCGTGGCGTTCCTGCGCGCGAAGTTGATGCCTTGAATGCCGGTGCCCGCGGCGCGCAAGTACGAGTCTTCCGCAGGGCGACGCGCGGCCGGAGCCGGCGAACCGACCGGCATCGCCAGCCGTCACTCGAGCCGCAGCACCTCGTGCCGGCCGCGTGCCAGCGTGCGCATCAGCAATTTCGCGATGTCGGCGTCGAACACGGGTCGCGGCGGCGCATCCATCAGGCGTCCGAGTTCGCCCTCGTCGCGCGCGGTGCCGAGCCAGCACCAGTCGCGGAGCACGTGGACGTCGGTGCGTTCGCCCAGGAGCGCGCGCTCGCGGATCGCGGCGAGCCCGGGATAGGGCCACGGCGGGACCGCGAGCGGCGCGAGCGCCTCGCGCAGCCGTGCGTGGTGCGCGTCCATCGTCTCCTCGCCGACGCACGCGCCGGCGCAGCGCCGCACCTGCCGCGCGAAGCACGGTCCCGCGCGCCGCTCGAGGCCGAGCGCGGACCAGCAGAGACGGTGCTCGCGCGCGAGGTGGCGCAGCGCGTCGCGCGCCGCGCGCTTCGACGTGAACGGGCCGTAGCGGCCGGCGAGCTCCGCAGCCTCGACGGCGGCCGCCGGGATGAAGCGCGGGACGCCCGGTTCGGCGTCGAGCTCGAGCACGCCCGACTCCGCCTTGCGCCGGAGCGCGTGGTTGTGCGCAGGCATCAGCGCCTTGACGAGCGCCGACTCGCGCAGCAGCGCGCCGATCTCCCCGGCCGTCTCCTCGAACTCGATGCGGCGGATCTCGGCCGACAGCCGCGCGTCGGTCGACGAGCGGTAGTCGGACGAGAAATGAGCGCCGACGCGCTCGCGCAGGTTGCGGCTCTTGCCGATGTAGAGCGGCAGCGCGTTGAGCCCGTAGAAGAGGTAGACGCCGGGCGCCTCGGGGAGCGCGTCGAGCGCGTCCGGCGCGAGCTGCGGCGGCAGGCTCGGCGTCTTCAGCACGCGCTTCGCGGCGTCGGCGACGGCCTCGGGGGCGAAGTCGCGGTAGAGCGCCTGCACGAAGGCCCACAGGACGCGCGCGTCGCCTAGGGCGCGGTGGCGGTCGTCGACGGGCAGCGCGTGGCGCTCGATCACGCTGTCGAGGCTGTGCTTCAGCGCGTCGGGACAGAGCCGACGCGACAACTTGACCGTGCAGAGCACGCGCGCGGTGAACGCGCGGTCGAGGCGCGCGAAGGCGTGCTTCAGGAAACCGTAGTCGAAGCGGGCGTTGTGCGCCACGAACACGGCGTCGGCCGTGCGCGCGACGACCTCGTCGGCGATCGCGGCGAAAGCAGGCGCGTCCCGCACCATCGCATCGGTGATGCCGGTGAGCGCCTGGATCGCGGGCGGTATCGGCATGCCCGGATTGACGAGCGTCGACCATTCCGTGACCGCCGGCGCGGCGTGGCCGCCGGGATCGGCGGCCACGCGGACGATGCCGATCTCGGTGATCGCGTCGTGCCCGGGCGCCGTCCCGGTCGTCTCGAGATCGACGAAGGCGAGGGCGGGCGCAAACAGGTTCATGGGCTTGCAGATCGGCCACGCACGAAGGGGCTTGACCTCCGAACGTTCGTTCGCTATCGTACCACCATGTCGAACGATCGTTCCTATCTCACGCGCCTGCAGGACTACTACGCGCAGCATCGCGCGCTGCCTTCGTACGCGTCGATCGGGCAGCTCCTCGGGCTCCGGTCGAAGTCGTCGGTCGCGGCGATGGTGGCACGGCTCAAGCTCGCCGGGTACATCGACTCGACGCCCGACAAGCGCCTCGCCCCGACACGCCGGTTCTTCGAGCGGCCGCTCGCCGAGGCGCCCGTGCACGCGGGCCTCCCGAACGCGGTCGAGGACGCGCCGGCCGACGCGCTGACCATCGACGACTATCTGATCGAGCGCCCCTCGCAGACGGTGCTGATCCGCGTGAAGGGCGACTCGATGATGGACGCGGGCATTCTCGAAGGAGACCTCGTTGTCGTCGAGAAGACCGCGGCCGCGAAGCGCGGCGACATCGTCGTCGCGATCGTCGACGGTCAGTTCACGCTGAAGACGCTCGACCTCGAACGGGGCAAGTTCATCCTGAAGCCCGAGAACAAGGCCTATCCGATCATCCGTCCCGAGGGCGATCTCGAGATTTTCGGCGTGATGGTCGGCCTCGTCCGCAAGCTCTAGGCCGCACCCTAATACCCCCGCCTGCGGCGCGGCCGCCCCGCGATCTTGCATTAAGATCGGCGGATGGCTGCGCGCCGCAAGCTCGCGATCGTGCTGTCCGGCGGCGGCGCACGCGCGGCGTATCAGGCGGGCGTCCTGCAGGCCATTTCCGAGTGGGGCCCTGCCGGGGCCCCGCTGCCGTTCGCCATCGTCACCGGGACTTCCGCCGGGGCGATCAACGCAGTCGCGATCGCGGCGGGGGCGCAGGACTTCCGCGCGGCGGTTTCCAGGCTCTGCGGCCTGTGGAGCGGGCTGCACGCGTCCGACGTCTATCGCACCGATGCGTGGAGCCTCACGCGATCGGGCGCGCGCTGGCTCATCTCGTTCATCCCCGCATGGCGGCACCGTCGTCCCGCGAGCCTCCTCGACAACGCCCCGCTCGGCACGTTCCTCGCCGGGGTGGTGCCGTTCGGCGCGATCCAGGCCGCTGTCGATTCGGGGACGCTCGAGGCGCTCGCCATCACTGCGATGAGCTATCGCAGCGGGATGTCGGTGACGTTCTGCCAGGCGCGGCCCGACGTCGAGCTGTGGGTGCGCTCGCAGCGCCTCGGCGTGCGGACCGCGATCGGCGTGCCGCACCTCCTGGCGTCGAGCGCGATCCCCTTCGTGTTTCCACCGGCCGCGATCGACGGCGAGTACTTCGGCGACGGCACCGTCCGGCAGGTCGCGCCAACGAGCCCGGCGCTGCACCTCGGTGCCGATCGCATCCTCGTCGTCGGCGCGGCACGCAGCAGCGTGCGGCCCGACGCGCCGGTCAACTCCGCGCCGCCCTCGATGGCGCAGATCGGCGGGCAGGTGCTCGCGAGCATCTTCACAGACGCGCTCGGCACCGATCTCGAGAAGGTGCGCCTCGTCAACACCGCGGTACGGCAAATTCCCGAGGACGTGCTCGGGCGGAGCCCGGTTCCGCTGCGCGACGTCGGGCTCGCGACGGTCACCCCCAGCGTCGTGCTCGAGGACATCGCGGTCGACCATGTCGCCGAGCTGCCGCGGACGATCCGCACGCTGCTCGCAGGCGTCGGCGGGACCCACCGGGGCGGTGCCGGGCTCTTGTCCTACCTCCTGTTCGCGCCGGGCTTCTGCCAGGCGCTGATCGGGCTCGGCCGCGCGGACGCCAACGCGAAGCGGACGGAAATCGAGGCGTTGCTCACCGGCTAGGCCGGCGCGACCTCGACCAGGCAGTCGTAGAAGGTCGCCGCCTGGCCGAGGTCGGTCAACGCCTGGCTCGTGACCGCATTGGCGTTCGCGCCGTCGGGCGAGAGCTTCTTCCACCAGACGGACGGTGCGACGACGACGCCGGGGCGGGCGCGGTCGGTGACGCGGGCGATCGCCGTGAAGCTGCCGCGATCGTTCCAGATGCGCACGCGCTCGCCGCTCACCAGGCCGCGAGGGGCGGCGTCGTCGGGGTGCACGTCGAGCCTTGGGGTCTTTTCGTCGGCGACGAAGCGCGGCAGGTTCGCGAACGAGGAATTGAGAAAGTTGCGCGCCGGCGGCGAAAGGAATGCGAGCGGATAACGCCGGGCGAGCGCGGGATTGCTCGCCGCGGACTCGCGCGGCGGGACGAACGTCGGCAGCGGGTCGTGTCCCTGCGCCGCGAGCTTCGCCGAAAAGAACTCGCACTTGCCGGACGGCGTGGGGAAGTTGCCTTCCGCGAACGGCGCCCACGGCGACGGCACGGCGAGCCGCGCGAAGCCGCGGACTTTGAGCGTGTCCCAATCGAGCCCGGCAGCGCGCGGGTCGCCCGCCTTCCACGCCTGCCGCGCGAGGTCGTCGTCGGTGTCGCGGAAGCAGGGCTCGTCGAAGCCCATCCGCGCCGCGAGCTGCCGGAAGACCTCGGTGTTGGCCTTGGCCTCGCCGAGCGGCGCGATGCTCGCGCTGTTCGCGAGCGCCCAGAGGTGCCCGTAGGAGCCGTGGATGTCGTCCTGCTCGAGCTGCGTCGTCGCGGGCAGCAGGATGTCGGCGTGGTCCGCGGTGTCGGTCCGGAAGATCTCGTGGACGACGCAGAAGAGGTCCTCGCGCGCGAAGCCGGCCGCGACCTTCGCCGACTCGGGCGCGACCGCGACCGGATTCGAGTTGTAGACGTAGATCGCGCGTATCGGCGGGTCCTTCGCCTCGAGCAGCGCGTCGCCGATGGCGCTCATGTTGATCGTGCGCGGCTGGCCGCGGATCAGGTCGGGCCGCTCGAGCGCGGCGGTGTCGACCGGATAGGCGCCCGACGACGAGAGCAGCGCGCCGCCCGCGGGATCGCGCCACGCGCCGACGAGCGCCGGCAGGCACGCGATGGCGCGCACGGCGTTGCCGCCCCCCGCGTGCCGCTGCATCCCGTAGTTGACGCGGATCGCGGCGGGCTTCGTCGTCCCGTAGTCGCGGGCGAGCGTCACGATCTGTTCGGGGCGCAGCCCGCAGATCGCGGCGGCGCGCTCGGGCGAGTATTCGGCGGCGCGTCCCGCGAGCCCGTCGTAGCCGAGCGTGTGGCGCTCGACGTAGTCGCGGTCGACCAGGTTCTCGCGGACCAGCACGTTCATCATGCCGAGCGCGAGCGCGCCATCCGTGCCGGGCAGGAGTGCGAGGTGCTCGTGGCATTTCTCGGCGGTCGCGCTGCGATACGGGTCGATCGCGACGAGCTTTGCGCCACGGCGCTTCGCTTCCTGCGCGCGAGTCCAGAAGTGCAGATTGGAGACGATCGGGTTGCTGCCCCAGATCAGGATCAGGCGGCTGTGCTCGAACGCCTCCACGTCGGTGCCCATCGCCGCGCCGATCGTCGCGATCCACCCCGCCTTGCCCGCCGTCGCGCAGATCGTGCGGTCGAGAAGCGAGGCGCCCAGGCGGTGGAAGAAGCGGCGGTCCATCGAGCCGTATTGCAGGAGTCCCATCGTGCCGGCATACGAATAGGGCACGATGGCCTGCGGGCCCTCCGGCGATGCGGCGATCGCCGCGAAGCGCTCGGCGATCGTCGCCAGCGCATCGTCCCACGAGATGCGCTCGAAGCGGCCCTCGCCCTTCCTGCCGATGCGGCGCATCGGATGCAGCACTCGCTCCGGCGAATACGTGCGCTCGAGGTAGTGAGCGACCTTCGTGCAGAGCGCGCCGCCCGTCGGCGGATGATCGGGCGCGCCGCGCAGCTCCACGGCGCGCCCGTTCTCGACGGTCACGACGAGCGCGCAGGTATCCGGGCAGTCGTGCGGGCAGGCGCCGCGGACGACGCGGCGGGCCGCGCTCGGAGGTGCGGCGGAGTCGGGCGCCATGGCGTGCGATTATAGGCCTCCGATGACCCTCTCCCGCTCGAAGCCGACGATCCCCGGCAGTCGCGGTCTCGCGACGACCGCACTGCCCGACGGCACGCGCGTGCCCGTTCTGGGGCAGGGGACGTGGCGAATGGGCGAGCGCCGTGCGAGCGCGGCGCGCGAGATCGCGGCGCTGCGGCTCGGCCTCGATCTCGGGATGACGCTGATCGACACGGCCGAGATGTACGGCGACGGCGGCGCCGAGGAGATCGTCGGCGCGGCCATCGCCGGCCGGCGCGACGAGGTCACTGTAGTCAGCAAGGTGTATCCGCACAATGCCGGCCGAAAAACGGCGATTGCCGCCTGCGAGCGCAGTCTGCGACGGCTGCGCACCGAACGCATCGACGTCTATCTCCTGCACTGGCCGGGCCGCATCCCGCTCGCGGAGACCGTGGACGCGTTCGAGCGGCTTCGCGCCGTCGGCAAGATCGCACACTGGGGCGTGTCGAACTTCGATCGCGACGCGATGGCCGCGCTCGCGTCGTTGCACGGCGGCGCGCGGTGCGCGACCAACCAGGTGCTCTATCACCTGAAGGAGCGCGGCATCGAGTGGGACCTGCTGCCGTGGATGCGGGAGCGGCGGATGCCGGTAATGGCGTACTCGCCGTTGGGCGAGGGTGCGCTGCTCCGCAATCGCAAGCTCGCGGCGATCGCGGCCGCGATCGGCGCGACGCCCGCGCAGCTCGCGCTCGGCTGGCTGCTGCAGGCACCGGACGTGATCGCGATCCCGGCGTCTGCGGACGAGGCTCACGTGCGGGCGAATCGCGCCGCGGCCGACCTCGCGCTCGATGCGCAGACGCGTGCCGCGCTCGACGCCGCGTTCCCCGCGCCCAAGGGACCCTCGGCGTTGTCGGTGATTTGACTCGCCGCGCGCGGCGATGGTGTCCGCGGCGACCGCCGCTGTCGTGTACACGGACGCGTGCACACGTCGGCACGCTCGCCGAACATGCGGTAAAACAGCCAGATAGGTAGAGGCCGACAGGCGGTCCCGCGGTTGGCACGCTTGCTGCTCAATCCAGCGCGAGACCCCGCGGAACACCGCGGCAACGCTCTGGAGGCTCGCGTGAACTACACGCACTACGACTACCTGGAACTTGCACCCGGCGCCAGCGCCGCGCGGATCGAAGCCGCGTACGCGCAGCTGCTCGAGCGCTTCGGATATGGCGTGACCGAAGCGGGGCAGGACCTCAGCGGGCTCGTGCGCATGATCCACGCGGCCTACGAAGTGCTGTCCGATCCACAGTCGCGTCGCGCGTACGATCGCGAGCTCGACCAGGAAGCCGCGATGGCCGACGCCGAGCTCAAGGCGGCGCTCGACCAGCAATCGAGCTGGCTGCCGCGTCACGTCCAGGACGTGCCGGCGCCCCTTTCGAGCGCGCTGCGCGCGCTCGCTGCCTGATCCGACGGCGCCAGGTTTCGCGGTCGCCGGATTCACATACTGCAAACAGCGATGCGGTCGGCGACCGTCTTTTTCTCCAAGCGCCAGTCGATGCGGGCCTTGCCGGCGCCGCGTCACGCCGATGCCGGCGCGCGCCGGGCGGGATGCGCGGCGCGCCGCAGTTTCATTGCGCGCGATCGAATCGCGCGTCCGCTGACCCGGTCTTCCGCCGTGCGTGACTTCCGTCCGCACCGGCTGCGCACGCGGCGCGAAGCGCTCGTGCCGCGCGGCTTCGTGCCGCTGCGCACGCACTGATTCCTTCCTGCGACGATTCGCCGCGCCGCGTTCGCGCGTCGGGGGCGCTCGGCCGTTCGCTTCGCAGTCTTCGACCGCACGTCGTGCCGTCTCCGCGCTGGCAAAGATATTGCTGTATCCGAGGCAAGAACGAGCGAGGCGCGACGACGGCGAAGCGCCATTCGGAGGATCGATGGAAAAGTGCCAGACGTGCCAGTACTACGATCGCAAGAAGGCCGCGGGAGGCAGCGCGCCGAGCTGGGGCCAGTGCCGGCGCAGCGCGCCGCAGCTGAGCCCGGTCAGCGTCAACGCGAAGTCGTACATGATCGAAGGCGTGTGGCCGACGGTGCGCGACGACGACTGGTGCGGCGAATGGAAGCTGCTCGCACGCCGGGTGGACGCGCGCGTCGCGGAAGCGCTCAATGCACCGCTCATGTCCGGGCCGCAGTCGATGTCGACGGCGAGCCCGCGAATCACGCAACTGACGACGGGCGCGGCGAGCGCAGGCGGCGCGACCGTGGGCGGCCATGCATCGAATGTGGCGCCGGCCGTGATGGGGCGTTCGGCCAGCGACTGACGCCCCGTCACGGTCGGTCGCCGCGCCTCGACTCCGGCGACCGCGTTCGCGCCCGCAGCGCGACAATCAGACGCGTGCGGCGGCTGCTCGAGCTTCCCGAACACTTCGTGTAGCGCGCTGGAGCGGTGGCGTCCGGTCCGCCACGATCCAGGCCGACGTCGTCCGCCTCCGCACGCGGACGATCGGCGCCGCGTGCGCCGCGGTTGAAAGCTGTTAGAGTGTGTCCGTTGCACGCGCGTCGAACGCAGTCGCTCCGGCGCGCAGCGGCGCAACGGCCGCCCGATTCGTCGGCGGCGGCCGCGCCACCCCCTCCGTACCGATGCCGCACCTTCCCGAGCCTCTGCTGCGCGCACTGGCCGACGGCGCAACCGTCGTCACGCCGAACCGGCGCCTCGCGCGCGGGATCGTCGCCCTTTACGATCGAAGCCAGCGCGACGCGAGTCGAGTCGTCTGGCCCGCCGGGTGCGCGCTGCCGTGGGACGCATGGCTCGTTGCCCTGTGGCAGGACGCGCTCGCCGCGGGTGCGGTGCCCGCCGGGCTGCGGCTGCGCACGCCGGCGCAGGCGGCGCACGCCTGGCGTCGCATCGTCGCCGTGCACGCGACCCCGCTCGTCGATCCGGACGGCGCCGCCGCGCTCGCCGCAGAGGCGTGGTCGACGCTCCACGCGTGGGGCGAAGGCGGCGAGAGCTGGCGCGCGTGGTCCGGCGGCGAGGGCGACGACGATGACCGCGCGGCCTTCGCGCGCTGGGCGAGCCGCTACGCGCGCGAGCTCGCCGCGGAGGGCGCCATCGATTCCGCGCAGCTCGGCGACCGGCTCGGCGCGTGGGCGCCGGGTGTCTCGACCTGGCGGCGCGCAGCGGTGGTGCTGGCGGGCTTTGCCGAGCTCTCGCCGCAGCAGGAGCGACTGTGCGCGGCGCTCGCCGCGGCGGGTGCCGCGGTGACCCGATCGGCGACGCTTCCGGCCGCCGCCGGTCGCGTGCGTCACGCAACGGGCGCGACGCCGGGCGACGAGGTCGCGCGCGCGCTCGCGTGGGCGCGCGACCGAGCGCTCGCCGACCCCGACGCGACGATCGGCATCGCCATCGCGGACCTCGCGACCCGCCGCGAGGAGATTCGGGCCCGCGCCGAGGACGTGCTGTGCCCTGCGCTGCAATGGCCGGGCCGCGACGGCGTGCCGCGTCCGTACAACCTCTCGCTCGGCGCGCCGCTCGCGAGCGTGCCGCTCGTCGCCGTCGCGCTCGAGCTGCTCGGGTGGGCCGACGGGCCCCTGCCGCTCGGCCGCGCCGCCGCCGCGCTCCGGGCGCCGTATCTCGGCGCGACCGACGCATGGCTGCGGCGCGCGCAGTTCGAGGTCGACTGGCTGAGCCAGGGGCGACGCACGATCTCGCTGCGCGCGGCGCAATCCGCGCTGCGCGGCGTCGATCGTACGCTCGCCGAGCGCTGGGCCCACGCGATCGAGCGCGCGGCGCCGCCGGCGACGGGTTCTCCGCGCGGGCATGCGCAGGCGTGGCGCGCGTGGCTCGAGGCGCTCGGGTGGCCGGGCTCTCGGACCCAGGACAGCGCGGAGCATCAGGCGCTTCGCGCGTGGGATCGCGAATTGGCCGAGTTCACGACGCTCGGCGCGATCGAGCCGCGCCTTTCGCGCGCCGCCGCGCTGGCTGCGTTCCGCGCGCATCTCGCAGCCGTCGTGTTCCAGCCGGAGGCACCGCGGGCGCAGGTCCAGATCGTCGGCCTGCTCGAGGCGGCGGGCCTGCCGTTCGACGTGCTGTGGGTCGCCGGGCTCGCCGCCGAGACCTGGCCGCCCGCGCCCGATCCGCATCCGCTGCTCCCGGTCGCCTGGCAGCGGCTGCGCAACGTCCCGCGCTCGAGCGCCGCGCGCGAGCTCGCGTATGCGCGCGAGCTCACGCTCGAGTTCGCGCGCGCCGCACCGGAGGTCGTGTTCTCGCATCCGGCGATGCGCGACGATCACCGGTGCTCGCCCTCGCCGCTGGTCCCGCCGCCGGCCGAGCCGCCGTGGCCGGACGTCCCGCCTCACGCCGGAACGGCGCGCGCGCAATTCGAGGACCGCGCGTCGCGCGAGGCCATCGCCGACGACTTCGCCCCGAGGCTCGCGGTGCCGATGCGCGTCCGCGGCGGCGCGCGGCTGGTCGAAGCGCAAAGCGACTGCCCGTTCAAGGCGGTAGCGCTCCACCGTCTCGCGGCGGAGCCGTGGCCGGCGCCGATCGACGGCCTCTCGGCGCAGGAGCGTGGAACGCTCGTGCACGCGGCGCTCGCGGCATTCTGGCGCGACGTCGGCACGCAGCGCGCGCTGGCGGCGCTGTCGGCCGACGCGCTGGGCGCGGCTGCGGCGGCGGCAGCGGAGAGCGCCAGGGCCGCGCTGCCGGCGGCGCGCTGGCGCTCGATGGTCCCGGTCATCGCGGCAGGCGAAGCGGCGCGCATCGCGGCGCTGATCGCCGACTGGCTCGATGCGCACGAGCGCGGGCGCCCGCCGTTCGCCGTCGTCGGCGTCGAGAAGGGATTGCCGCTTGATCTCCACGGCCTGCTCGTCTCGCTGCGTCTCGACCGCGTCGACGCGCTCGAGGACGGCGGAGTCGCGATCATCGACTACAAGACCGGGAAGGCGCATCGGGCCGAGACGTGGTTCGAGTCGCGGCCGCAGGCACCGCAGCTTGGGCTCTACGCTCTTGCGCACCGCGCGGCCGCGCCAGGCCAGCCCGTGCGGGCGGTGGCGTACGCGCAAGTCAGGACCGGCGAGCTCGCCGTGCGCGGCCTCGCCGCCGACGACGAGGCATGGCCCGCGCTGCCGCCGCCCGCGAAGATCAGGGGCGCCAGGCTCGCAAGCTGGACCGACGCCCTGGCGCATTGGGCCGAGGCGGTCGCCGGCCTCGCGGACGAGATCGTGTCCGGGCGCGCGACGGTGACGCCGCGCGACCCGCGCATGACCTGCGCGCGCTGCGGGCTGCAACCGCTCTGCCGGATCGGCGCGCCCGGGCTGCGCGAGGGCGGCGGCGACGATGATTGACGCCATCCAGCGCGGCGACGCCGACGCCCGCGAGCGCGCGCTCGACGTCGCGCGCTCGTTCCTCGTCCAGGCCCCGGCCGGGTCGGGGAAGACGGAGCTCCTGATCCAGCGCTTCCTCGCGCTCCTCGCGCGCGTCGATCGTCCCGAGCGCATCGTGGCGATGACGTTCACGCGCAAGGCCGCGGGCGAGATGCGCGAGCGCATCGTCGGCGCGCTTGCCGCGGCGCGCGCCGGCACGAAGGTCGAGTCGCCGCACGAGGCGCGGACGCGCGCGCTCGCCGAGGCGGCGCTCCTGCAGGACACTCGGTGCGGCTGGGAGCTCACGACGCACTCGGCGCGGCTCGCCGTGCAGACGATCGACGCGTTCTGCGTCGGCCTCGCGCGGCAGGCGCCGCTCGCGACGCGCCTGGGCGCGGCGCCGCGGTTCGTCGACGACGCGCGCATGCTCTACGACGCCGCGGTGCGCTCCGCGCTGGCCGGCGCCGCGTCGGACGACCCCGCGTGGAGGAGGCTCCTCCTCCATCTCGACAACGATGCGGGTCGCGCGGTCGCCGTGCTTTCTGCGCTGCTCGCGCGGCGCGCGCCGTTCCTGCGCGAGCTGGCCGCCCCCGATGACGAGCGCTTTCGCGTGGCGCTCGACTCGGTGCTGGGGGACGAGGTGCGGGGCGAGCTCGAGGCGATCGCGCGCGCCTTTCCGGCACGGTGTGCGGCAGCGCTGCCGGGGCTCGAGCGCCACGCCGCCGCGCACGCGGGGGAAGCGACGCGTGCGGGCGCGATCGCCCAGCGGCTCCTCGAGTGTGCGGAGGCGGGTGGCCTTCCCCCACCGACGCTCGCCGGCCGGGAGGCGTGGCGCTGCCTCGCGTCGTGGCTGCTCGTCGCGAACGGCGCGGAGTTCCGCCGAAGGGTCGATCGCAACGACGGTTTCCCGCCTGGCGGCACGGGTCGCGATGCGGCGCTCCGCGCGGCGCAAAGCGCGGCGATGACGGAACTGCTGGCGACGCTCGCCGCGGTGCCGGGGCTCGCGGCGCAGCTCGACCTCGCGCGCAAGCTGCCGCCGCCGGCTTACAGCGACGAGGCGTGGTCGCTCGTCGGGGCGTTGCAGACGGTGCTGCCGCAGCTCGCGGGCGAGCTCATGCTCGCGTTCCGCGACCAGGGCGCGCTCGACTTCGTCCAGGGGACGCTCGCCGCCATCGAGGCTCTCGGCGATCCGGAGGCGCCATCGGATCTGCTGCTCAAGCTCGACGCGAGGATCGAGCATCTGCTCATCGACGAGTTCCAGGACACCTCGTTCCTTCAGCTCGCGCTGCTGCGCCGGCTCACGGCGGGCTGGACCGCGGACGACGGCCGCACGCTCTTCGCGGTCGGCGATCCGATGCAGTCGATCTACCGCTTCCGCGAAGCGGAGGTGCGGATCTTCGTCGAGGCCCAGGAAGCGGCGCGCATCGCGGACGTACCGGTCGAGAATCTGCGTCTCGCGCGCAATTTCCGCTCGCACGCCGGGCTCGTCGACTGGGTCAACGCCGCTTTCCCGCACGTCCTCGGGAGCCGCAACGATCCGTGGCGCGGCGCGGTCGCGTTCGCGCCCGCCAGCGCGGTGGCGCCGGGCCCGCCCGGGCGCGCCGCGACGTTCGATCTCCTTCCGGACCCGCTGGCCGAGGCGGCGGTCGTGGTCGATCGCGTGCGCGCCGCGATGGACGCCGGCGCCGAAAGGATCGCCATCCTGGTGCGCGCGCGGGCGCACCTCGACTGCATCCTCCCGGCGCTGCGCGACGCGGACGTTCCCTACGCCGCGGTCGAGCTCGACGCGCTCGCCGAGAGGCAGGCGGTCCACGACCTCGCATCGCTCGCGCACGCGCTCGCGCAACCCGCCGACCGCCTAGCGTGGCTCGCGGTGCTGCGCGCGCCCTGGTGCGGGCTCGCGCTCGAAGATCTCTTCGCGGTAAGCGCCGCGGCCGCGGCGCAGCCGTCGGCGACGATCGCCGCGCTGATGGAATCGCCGGGAGCGGTCGGGGGAATGACGGCGGACGGCGCCGCGCGGCTCGCACGCTGCGCGAGCCGCCTGCAGCCGGCGCTCGCCGCGCGCGGACGCGCGTCGCTTGCCGCACGCGTGCGCGGCGCGTGGCTCGCGCTGGGCGGACCCGCGCTCCTCGACGAGGCGATCGACGTCGACGCGGCCGATCGCTTCCTCGCGCTCCTCGCCGCGAACGAGGTGGCGGGCGACGTGCCCGACTGGAGCGCGTTCGTGGCGGCCTTGCAGAGCCTGTACGCAATCCCGGCCGACGAAGCGTCCGCGCGCGTGCAGGTGATGACGCTGCACCGCGCCAAGGGGCTCGAGTTCGATGCCGTCGTCATGCCGGGCCTCGCGCGGCGGACCGCGGGTCGCGATGCCGAAATCGTGCAGCTCCGGATCCGCGAGCGCGGGGCGATCGTCGCGCCTTCGCGCATGCGCGGAGGCGAGCCGGAGCCGGTCCACGCGTACCTCTCGCTCCTCGCGGCCGACGAGGATCGCGCCGAGCTCGCGCGGCTCCTGTACGTCGGCTGCACGCGGGCGAGGACGCGGCTGCACCTGACCGCGTCGCTGCCCGTGGTCCCGGACCGCGAAGGAGCGCGCGTCTGGGCGGCGCCGCCGCAGGGATCGGCGCTCGCGCGCATGGGCGAGGCGCTGGGGACGATGCCGCCGGTGCCGCCCGCCGCGGAAGCGTCGCCGCCGGCAGGGCGGCGCGGCGGCCCGCCGCTCGTCCGCGTCGCGCCGGGATGGGCGGCTCCCGAGCCGGGTCCCGGCGTCCGCGGCGCGGAAGCGGCGACGGAACCGCGCGACGAGCTGCCGTTCGACTGGGCGCGCGAGACGGCGCGGCAGATCGGCGTCGTGGCGCACCGGTGGCTCGCGGTGATCGCGCGCGACGGCCTTGCGGCGTGGAACGACGCGCGGATCGCGGCGGCGGCCGCGCACATCCGCGCGGACCTGTCGAGCGAGGGCGTCGACGCGGCCGAGCTCGAGCGGGCGGCGGCCGACGTCGCGACGACGCTCGCGAACGCGCTCGCGGACCCGCGCGCCCGCTGGCTGTTCGCGGCGGAGCACGCGGACGCGCGCAGCGAATGGGCGCTCGCGGGTGTCGAGGAAGGCGTCGTCGCGCACGTCGTCGTCGACCGCACCTTCGTCGCCGACGGCGTGCGCTGGATCGTCGATTTCAAGACCGGACGCCACGAAGGCGCCGACGTGGACGCGTTCCTCGACCTCGAACGGGAGCGCTACCGGCCGCAGCTCGAACGCTACGCGCGCTTCGTCTCGGCGCTCGATTCCCGGCCTCTCCGGCTCGCGCTCTACCATCCGCTCTTGCGCGGCTGGCGCGAATGGCCCTGGGCGCCCTGAGCGCGGCAACCTGTTAAAATTCACGGCTTTGCATCAACGAGTTCCCCCGTGCGGCTGATACGCGGCCTGCCGGCGGCGGCCGACGCTCCCGTCGCGCTGACGATCGGCAATTTCGACGGCGTCCATCGCGGTCACCAGGCGATGCTCTCGCGGCTGATCGAGGCTGCGGAAGACCTCGGTCTGCCCTCGGCGGTGCTGACGTTCGACCCGCACCCGCGCGAATTCTTCACGCACGGGGCCGCGCCGCCGCGCCTTTCGCCGCTTCGCGCGAAGCTCGAGTACTTCCGCGCGCACGGCGTCGCGCGGACGATCGTCGCGCGCTTCGACCAGCGTCTCGCCTCGCTCGCGCCGGAGACCTTCATCGAGGACGTTCTCGTGCGGCGCCTCGGCACCCGCTGGGTCCTGGTCGGCGAGGATTTCCGCTTCGGCAAGGGCCGCGCCGGCGACATCGCGACGCTGCGCGCGGCGGCCAGGACCTTCAGCGTCGAGGCGATGCGCACCGTCGCGGTGGAAGACGAGCGCGCCTCGTCCACGGCGGTGCGGCGTGCACTGACCGCTGGCGATCTCGAGCACGCCGCCGCGCTCCTCGGCCGGCCGTATACGATCGCGGGTCGTGTCGCGCACGGCGCGAAGCTCGGACGCAACCTCGGCTTCCCGACCGCGAACCTCCGGTTGAAGCGGATGCCGCCCGTCTCCGGCGTCTTCGCCGTCCGCGTCCACGGGCTCGACATCCGACCGCACGAAGGCGTCGCGTCGGTGGGCGTGCGGCCGACCGTGGCCGACCGCGGGGAACCGCTGCTCGAGGTCTTCATCCTCGATTTCGACCACGTGATCTACGGCCGGCGCGTGACGGTCGAGTTCCTGCACAAGCTCCGCGACGAGGAACGTTATCCCGACCTCGACGCTCTCACCCGGCAGATCCGCGCGGACGTCGCCGAGGCGCGGGCGTACTTCGCGGGCGCCCGCAACGTGCTGCTCGCGGCCCCGCGCTGACCTCCGAGCCCCGCCATGCCCGACGAATCGAAGACCGACTACAAGGCCACGCTCAACCTGCCGGACACGCCGTTCCCGATGCGCGGCGACCTCGCGAAGCGCGAGCCGGACTGGGTCGCCGAGTGGCAGCGGAAGAAGGTGTACGAGGCGATCCGCGGCGCGTGCGCCGGCCGCCCGCGCTTCGTCCTGCACGACGGGCCGCCGTACGCGAACGCCGACATCCACATCGGCCACGCGTTGAACAAGATCCTGAAGGACCTGGTCGTCAAGAGCCGGACGATGGCGGGCTTCGATGCGCCCTACGTTCCCGGCTGGGACTGCCACGGGATGCCGATCGAGGTGCAGATCGAGAAGACGCACGGCAAGCATCTGCCGACGGCCGAGACGCAGCGGCTCGCACGCGCGTACGCGACCGAGCAGATCGCGCGGCAGAAGGCGCAGTTCCAGCGGCTCGGCGTGCTCGGTGACTGGGACCACCCGTACACGACGATGGCGTACAAGAGCGAGGCGGACGAGATCCGCACGCTCGGGCGGATCCTCGAGAAGGGGTACCTCTATCGCGGCCTCAAGCCCGTCAACTGGTGCTTCGACTGCGGCAGCGCGCTCGCGGAGGCGGAGGTCGAGTACGAGGACCGCCAGGACATCGCGATCGACGTCGGCTTCCCGCTGACCGATGCCGCCGGGCGGGAGAGGCTCGCGCGCGCTTTCGGGCTCGCGCGCGCCCCCGAGGGGCCGGTCGGCACCGTGATCTGGACGACGACGCCGTGGACGATCCCGTCGAACCAGGCGCTGAACGCGCATCCCGACTTCGTCTACGCGCTGGTCGAAACGCCGCGCGGCCATCTCGTGCTCGCGGAAGACCTGGTCGCGCCGTCGCTCGCGCGCTTCAAGCTCGAGGGCCGGGTCGTCGCGACGGCGAAGGGCAGGGCGCTCGAGCTGATCGCGTTCCGCCACCCCTTCTACGACCGCGCCTCGCCGGTCTACCTGGGCGAGTACGTGACGCTCGAGCAGGGCACGGGGATGGTCCACAGCTCGCCGGCGTACGGCGTCGACGACTTCGTCTCCTGCCGCCGCTACGGGATGAAGGACGAGGACATCCTGACGCCGGTGCAGGGCGACGGCACGTTCGCCGCCGATCTTCCCTTCTTCGGCGGCATGCGGATCTGGGACGCGAACCCGAAGATCGTCGAGAAGATCCGCGAGTCCGGCCAGCTGCTCCACGCCGAGAAGTTTACGCACAGCTACATGCACTGCTGGCGGCACAAGACGCCGATCATCTACCGCGCGACGACGCAGTGGTTCGCCGGCATGGACGACGTGCCCGGCTACCGCGGCACGAAGCCCGCCGAGCCGCTGCGGGCCACCGCGCTCCGCGGCATCGACAACACGCGCTTCTACCCGGCCTGGGGCAAGTCGCGGCTCCACGCGATGATCGCGAATCGTCCCGACTGGACGCTCTCGCGCCAGCGCACCTGGGGCGTGCCGCTGCCGTTCTTCGTCGACAAGGCCACGGACGAGCTCCATCCGGACACGCCCGCGCTGCTCGAGCTCGCCGCGGCCAAGGTGGAGCGGGGCGGCATCGAATCGTGGTTCGAGTCGACGCACGAGGACTTCGGCGTCGATCCGGCGAAGTACCGGAAGCTCACGGACACGCTCGACGTCTGGTTCGACTCGGGCTCGACGCACCAGACGGTGCTGGGCGGCCCCGAGGGCGCGAAGGCACGCGCCGGCTCGCACGCGAAGGACACGGGCTTTCCGGCCGATCTCTATCTCGAGGGCTCCGACCAGCACCGCGGCTGGTTCCACTCGTCGCTCCTGGTCTCCTGCATGCGGAACGGCGTCCCCCCCTACAAGGCGCTGCTCACCCACGGCTTCACGGTCGACGGCGAAGGCCGCAAGATGTCGAAGTCGAAGGGCAACGTGATCGCGCCGCAGAAGGTGTCCGACACGCTCGGCGCCGAGATCCTGCGGCTGTGGGTCGCGGCGACCGACTACTCGGGCGACCTCTCGATCTCGGACGAGATCCTGAAGCGCGTCGTCGAGAGCTACCGCCGGATCCGCAACACGCTCCGCTTCCTGCTCGCGAACACGAGCGACTTCGACCCGGGGCGGGATTCCGTTCCGGTCGCGGAGCTGTTCGAGCTCGACCGCTATGCGCTCGCGAACGCGGGGGCGCTGCTCGACGCCTGCCGCGCCGACTACGACCGCTACGAGTTCCACCTGGTCGTCCAGCGGCTGTCGACCTTCTGCTCGGAGGACCTCGGGGGCTTCTACCTGGACGTGCTCAAGGACCGCCTCTACACGGCGGCGAAGACGAGCCGGGCGCGGCGCTCGGCGCAGACGGCGCTCTTCCATCTGCGCGACACGCTGCTCGGCCTGCTCGCGCC
>DASQBO010000104.1:0-7995 GCA_035635175.1 Casimicrobiaceae bacterium
GGCGGCCAGGTGCAGATGATGCTCGACGTGATGCCGAACGCATATCCGCTCGCCAAGGGCGGCAAGGTGCGCGGCCTCGCCGTCACCACGGCGCGGCGCTTTCCCGGCGCACCCGACATCCCCACGATCGCGGAGTCGGGCCTTCCGGGGTTCGACGTGAGCGCGTGGGACGCGATCTTCGCGCCGGCGGGCACCCCGCCGCAGGTGATCCAGAGGCTCAACGCCGCGATCCGGCAGGCGCTCGAGCAGCCCGCGCTGCGCGAGCAGCTGCTCGGCGCGGGCGCGGTCGCCGCCCCGGGCAGCCCCGAGGATCTCGCGCGCTTCGTCGGCACCGAAGGCGAGAAGTGGGCGAAGGCCGTCCGCGCGTCCGGGGCCAAGGTCGACTGAGCGAGGCGGGCGAGCGTGAGCGAGCCAAGGCCCGAAGGGCGCGTCGCCGAGCGATGGAGGTCGGCCGTTGGTCCGTCGCCGCGAGTGTCGCGTGCGGAGGAAGAGGCCGACGACTGAGCGAATTCCTGGAGTCCCAATGAACGCACCGAGTCCGCCGCCTGTTCCCGAATGGAAGCTCGCCGCCGGCTACCGCGACATCCTCTACTCGAAGGCCGAGGAGGGCATCGCCAAGATCGCGATCAACCGGCCCGAGGTGAGAAACGCGTTCCGGCCCGAGACCGTGCAGGAGCTGCAGGCGGCGTTCGCCGACGCGCGCGACGATCCCGCGATCGGCGTCGTGATCCTGACCGGGCAGGGCAAGGAGGCGTTCTGCTCGGGCGGCGACCAGCGCGTTCGCGGCGAGGGAGGCTACGTCGGCGCCGATGGCGTGCCGCGGCTCAACGTGCTCGACCTGCAGCGGCAGATCCGCACGCTGCCGAAGCCGGTCGTCGCGATGGTCGCTGGCTACGCGATCGGGGGCGGCCACGTGCTGCACGTGATGTGCGACCTGACGATCGCCGCCGACAACGCGCGCTTCGGGCAGACGGGCCCCAAGGTCGGCAGCTTCGACGGCGGCTACGGCGCCGCCTACCTCGCGCGCATGGTCGGGCAGAAGAAGGCGCGCGAGATCTGGTTCCTCTGCCGCCAGTACGACGCGAAGCAGGCGCTCGAGATGGGGCTCGTCAACACCGTCGTCCCGTACGAGCGGCTCGAAGCGGAAACCGTGCAGTGGTGCCGCGAGATGCTCGCGATGAGTCCGATCGCGCTCCGCTGCCTCAAGGCGGCGCTCAACGCCGACTGCGACGGGCAGGCCGGGCTGCAGGAGCTCGCCGGCAACGCGACGCTGCTCTACTACCTCTCGGCGGAAGGACAGGAAGGCAAGAACGCCTACCTCGAGAAGCGCAAGCCCGACTTCCGCAAGTTCCGCCGCCTCCCCTAGCGTCCGGGCGATGGACGGCGCGCTGTCGGTGGTCGCGGCTGCCGCCGAGGCGGGATCCGCGCCGGCGCTCGACGTCGACGACCGCACGCTCACGTTCGGGGATCTCGCATCTCTCGTCAGCGCGCGGCTGCGGACGCTCGACGCGCGGCGCGCGGCGACGCCTCACGCGCTCGTCGGCACACCGGATCTCGACGCGCTGCTGCTTCTCTACGCGCTGCTCGAAGCGCGCGTTCCCGCGCTCCTCGTCCATCCGCGCCTTACGCCGCACGAGCGCGCGGCGCAGGCCGCCGCTGCGCAACGGATGGGGAGCGTGCGCGTGCCCGATGCGGCGGCGATCGCGTTCACGTCCGGTACTACGGGCGCGCCGCGCGGCGCGGTGCTCACGCGCGACGCGCTCGTCGCCTCCGCCGCCGCGAGCCAGGCGAATCTCCGGTGGCACGGCGACGATCGCTGGCTCCTTTGCATGCCGCTCGCGCACGTCGGCGGCCTCTCGATCGTCACGCGGTGCCTGGCCGCGCGCCGCTGCGTCGTCGTCGCGCCGCGGTTCGACCCCGCGGCCTTCCCGCGCTGGGTCGACGAGCGCGGGGTGACGCTCGCTTCGCTCGTGCCGACGATGCTGGCGCGGATCCTCGAGGCGAGCCCGCGCTGGCGACCGCCCGCGCATCTCCGCGCGATCCTGGTCGGCGGCGCCGAGGTCCCTGCTTCGCTCCTGCGCGCGGCGAAGGCGCGCGGCGTGCCGATGCTCCCGTCCTACGGTCTCACCGAGAGCTGCGCGCAGGTCGTCGCAGTGCCCTACGCCGAGCGGTTCGATCCGGCGGGTTGGGGTTCGGGCCTGCCGCTGCCGGGCGTCGAGGTGCGCGTGACGGACGGCCGGATCCAGGTCCGCGGCCCGATGCTGATGGCCGGCTACTGGGGCGAAGACCCGCTCGCGCCGGGCGCCTGGTTCGACACCGGCGACCTGGGCGAGCTCGACGCGCGCGGCTGCCTCCATGTGCACGCGCGGCGCACCGACTTGATCGTCAGCGGCGGCGAGAACGTCTATCCCGCGGAGGTCGAGCGCGCGCTCGAGGCGATGCCCGGCATCGCCGCTGCGGGCGTGTTCGGCGTCCCGAGCGCCGACTGGGGCGAGGAGGTCGCGGCGGTCCTGGTCGCAGCGGCCGCCCCGCCGCGGGACGAAGAGCTGCGGGAGCACTTCGCCGCGCGCCTTGCCCCGCACAAGCGGCCTCGTCGCTTGTGCTACGCGCCGGCGCTGCCGCACACGCCCGGCGGCAAGCTCGATCGCGAGGCGCTGCGGGCGTTCGCGGCGTCGCTGCGCCCGCTCGCATGAGCGTGCGGCCAGGTCAGCGCTGCGCAAGCGCCGCGAGCGTCCCCGGAAGCTCCGCCGGCGCCGCGACGAGCGCGTCGGCGCCCGCGCGCACGAGCTCGTCGCGCGAGCCGTAGCCCCAGAGGACGCCCACCGCGCGGATCCCGTTCGCGTGCGCCGCGCGGACGTCGTGCTCCCGGTCGCCGATCATCGTGCAGCGCCGCGCGTCGAGCGTCTCTCGCTCGAGCAGCCGCGCGACGAGTGCGGCCTTGTCGTCGAGCGCGCCGTCGAGGTCGGCGCCGTGGACGGCGGCGAAGTGCGGCGCGAGGCCGAAGTGCGCGACGATGCGCTGCGCGTAGGGCAGGGGCTTCGACGTGCACAGCACGAGCTTCGCGGCGGTGGCGGCAAGGTCGCGGACGAGATCCGCGACCCCCGCGTAGAGGACGTTTTCCCGCCATCCCGTCTCCGCATAGCGGCTTCGGTAGTGGCCGATCGCGAGCTCGATTCGCTCGCGGTCGTCCGTTGCGAGAAGCCGCGCGAACGAGGCGCGCAACGGCGGGCCCACGCAGGACCGCAACGCAGCGGCCGGCGGAGCCGGCGCGCCGAGGCAAGCGAGGGCGTGCAGGATCGAGCGGGAAATGCCTTCGAAATTGTCGGTGAGCGTGCCGTCGAGATCGACCAGCAGCGCGTCGCCCGCGGCTGCGCGCGGGGCCGTCACGGCGACGCCCGCCGCCGGCGCAGCCGATAGTCGAGCAGCGCGCCCGCCGCGGCCGCCTCCCAGACCAGGCAGTAGTCGCGCGGCAGCCGCGCGAGGAACACGCCGGCGTCGGCTCGCGACGGGTCCCGAACGAGCGGCGCGACGACTGCCGCGTCCTCGCGGTACCGGATCTCGAAAGCGACGGGCTCGGTCGCCTCGAACGCGTACTCGAGGCGGTCCCCGTCGCCGAGGCGGACGCAGACGTCGCGCGATTCCCACGGCGGCAGCGGGACCGCGCTCGCGACGGCGGGCTCGTCGAGCAAGAGCGGCGCCGTCGTGCACGCGGTCACCGCGATGGCGACGCCGAGCGCGGCGCCGGCGCGGCGCGGCGCCCGCGCGCTCATCGCCCTTTCCTGCGGCGTGCGCGCCAGTCCTCGACCAGCAGCGCATACCGGACGTGGTCGCGCCAGCGCCCGTCGATGCGCAGATAGCGGCGCGAGAAGCCTTCGGAGACGAAACCCGCCGCCTCGACCAGGGCCCGGGAGCGCGCGTTCCCCGGCTGGACGTTGACCTCGACGCGGTGAAGCCCGAGCGTGCGGAAGGCGAACTCGAGCGCGAGCGCGAGTCCCTCCGCCATGTACCCGGCGCCGGCGTGCGGCGCGAACGCGTAGTAGCCGAGATAGCACGAGTGGAACGAGCCGCGCACGATCTCGCTGAAGTTGAAGACACCCGCGATCGCGTCGTCCTCGACGCGCCGGACGAGGACCGCGGCGTGCGTGGCCGAGCGCGGATCGCGCTGCGCGCGCGGCCCGAAGCGCGCGACGTACTCGCGGTAGCGCTCGGGCGACTGCGGCGCGCGCACCCACCGGCCGTGCAGGCGCCGACTCGCGGCCGCCGCGGCGAGAAAGGCCGCCGCGTCGCGCCGCTGCGGCGCGGCGAGGTAGACGCGCGGGGCACGGGGACGAGGGGACCGCGCGGGACGGCGCGGCGGGGTTGGCATAATGCCGGATTCTACGTCCGCCGGATTTTCCCTGATGAGCAAGTGGGTGCAAGGCCGGGTCGCGGGAACCCGGCACTGGAACGACCGCCTCGTGTCGATCGAGGTCGAGGCGCCCGGCGTGACGTTCGTCGCGGGACAGTTCGGCCGGCTCGCGCTGCCCGCGCCGCCAGGCGCGAAGGAGGAGATGGTCGGCCGCCCGTACTCGTTCGTGAACCCGCCGGGCGCGCCGCGCCACGAATTCTTCTTCAACGTCGTGCCGGAAGGTCCGCTGTCGCCGCGGCTCGCGGTGCTGGGCGAGGGCGATCCCTTGTGGCTCCTGCCGAACGCGAACGGCTTCTTCACGATCGCCGAAGTCGCGGCGGCGTCCACGCTATGGTGCATTTCGACGGGAACCGGCCTCGGCCCGTTCCTGTCGATCCTGCGCACGCCGGACCCGTGGGAGAAGTTCGAGCGGGTCGTCCTCGTGCAGGCCGTGCGGGTAGGCGGGGACCTGGCGTACGGTGACGTCATCGCCGGCATCGTCCGCGCCCACCCGGGCACGTTCGCGCACGTGCCCGTCGTGAGCCGCGAGGCGCACCCGGGGGCGCTTCCCGGCCGGATTCCGGCGCTCATCGCCGACGGACGTCTCGAGGCGCGCGCGGGGCAGGCGCTGACCGCCGACGACGCGCACGCGATGCTCTGCGGGAATCCCGCGATGGTCGACGACGTGCAGGCGGTGCTGGCGGGCCGGGGAATGAGGCGGCACCGCCGGCGCGAGCCGGGTCACATCACGCTGGAAACCTACTGGTAGCTCAATCCGCGAGATTGCGCTCGACGATTTCGGCGACGTCCGGCGAGAGCTCGGGCGCCCGGCCGATCGCCTCCAGCGCGGCGCGCTGCAGCGAGCGGCGCGGCTCCGCGAACCGGCGCCAGAGGTTGAAGGCGCCCGCCAGCGCGGCGGCGAGCTGCGGATTGCGGCGGTCGAACGCAATGACCTGCTCCACGACGAACGCGTAGCCGGAATCGTCGGCCCGGTGGAACGCGCTCCAGTTGCGGCGCGCGAACGTCGCGACCAGCGCGCGAACGCGATTCGGGTTGCGCGCGTCGAACCCGGGATGCGCGAGCAGCGACCGGACCCGCGCGAGCGTGTCCGGCCGGCGCGAGGCGGCCTGGAGCGCGAACCACTTGTCGAGCACGAGCGGCTCGTCGCGCCACTTCGCCTCGAAGCGCGCGAAGAGCGCCTCGCGCTCCGCGGCGGGGCTGTGGTTGAGCGCGGCGAGCGCGGCGATCGCGTCGGTCATGTTGTCGGCGGCGTCGTACTGGGCGACGATCAGGGCACGCGCCGGCGCGTCGTCGATGGCCCCCAGGTAATGGAGGCACGCGTTGCGGAGCATCCGCGCGCCGATCTGGTCCTGCGTCGGCGCGTACGGCGCGCGCGGCCGCCGTCGCGCGTGCGCGGCCTCGAGCGCCGGCCGCATCGACTGCGCGAGGGCGCGTACGACGAACTCGCGCGCCGCGGCGAGCGCATCGACGTCGATGGTCTCCACGAGCCCCGCGAGGTACGCCGTCTCCGGCGGCGTCAGCGCGAGCGCGAGCAGAGCGGGGTCGGCGCGGTCGTCGGCGACGGTCTTCGCGGCGAGGCCCGCGAGCGGCGCCGGCAGCGCCAGCGGCTCGCCGCGGGCGTACGCGCCCGCCAGCGCGAGGATCGCGCGGCAGAAGCTCCGCTGGGCCGCGTCCCATCGATTGAACGGATCGCTGTCGTGCGCCGCGAGGAACGCGAGCTCCGCGTCCGTGTAGTCGAACTCGAGCCGCACCGGCGCCGAGAATCCGCGCAGCAGGGAAGGCACGGGGGCCGCGGCCACCTCGACGAACTCGAACGACTGGCGTTCCGCGGTCAGCGAGAGGACGCGCGTCGCGCCGCTCGCCCTGGCGTCGCCCGCGAGCCGCAGCGGCAGATCGGTTCCGTCGGGCCCGACGAGCCCGACGGCGAACGGGATGTGGAACGGCGGCTTGTCCGGCTGGCCCGGCGTCGGCGCCGTTCGCTGGGCGACCTCGAGCGTGTACGCGGCGCGGGCGGCGTCGTAGCGGCCGGACGCGCTGACCACCGGCGTTCCGGCCTGGCTGTACCAGCGACGGAACTGCCCGAGGTCGGGGCCGCCCGAGGCGACGCTCGCATCCTCCATCGCCTGCACGAAGTCGTCGCAGGTCACCGCCTGCCCGTCGTGTCGCTCGAAGTAGAGGTCCATCCCGCGCCGGAAGCGGTCGGCACCGAGCAGCGTGTGCTGCATCCGGATCACCTCCGCGCCCTTCTCGTAGACCGTCGCCGTGTAGAAGTTGTTGATCTCGACGTATTCGTCGGGCCGCACGGGATGCGCGAGCGGGCTCGCGTCCTCAGCGAACTGCGCGGTCCTGAGATAGTCGACCGCGGCGATCCGCTCGACGGCGCGCGAGCCCACGTCGGCCGAGAATTCCTGGTCGCGGAACACGGTCAGCCCTTCCTTGAGCGACAGCTGGAACCAGTCGCGGCAGGTCACGCGGTTGCCGGTCCAGTTGTGGAAGTACTCGTGGCCGATCACGCCCTCGATTGCCTGGAAGTCGCCGTCGGTCGCGGTCGCCGGGTCGGCGAGCACGAGGCGGCTGTTGAAGATGTTGAGCCCCTTGTTCTCCATCGCGCCCAGGTTGAAGTCGTCGGCGCAGAAGATCATGAAGCGGTCGAGGTCGTACTCGCGGCCGTAGCGCTCCTCGTCCCAGCGCATCGCGCGCTTGAGCGAGGCCATCGCGTGCCGGCAGCGCGGCAGGTTGCGCGGCGTCGACCAGATCTCGAGCGCGACCGCGCGTCCGCCCATCGTCGTGAACGTGTCCTCGAGCGCCGCCAGGTCGCCCGCGACGAGCGCGAACAGGTACGTGGGCTTGGGGAACGGATCGTGCCAGCGCACGAAGTGGCGGCCGCGGTCGAGAGCGCCCGCCGCGACGCGGTTGCCGTTCGCGAGGAGCACCGGGCAGCGTTCGCGATCGGCGACGATCGTCACCGTGTACGTCGCGAGGACGTCGGGCCGGTCCGGAAAGTACGCGATCCGCCGGAAGCCCTCGGCTTCGCACTGCGTGCAGTAGACGCCCGAGGAGACGTAGAGCCCCTCGAGCGCGACGTTCGCCGCCGGGTTGATCGTCGCCTGCACGGTGAGGCGCCCCGACGCGGGCGGGGCGTGGATCGCGAGCGCGTGCGCGTCGCGCGTCCAGGCGCTCGCGGGCAGCGCTTCGCCGTCGAGGCGCACGGAGACGTCGCGCTGGCCCTCGCCGTCGAGCACGAGCGGCACGGCGCCGTCGTGCGCCGACGCGGGATTGCGCCGGAATTCGAACGACGACGTGACCCGCGTCGCCTCGCGGTCGAGCTCGAACTCGAGCTCAACCGCGGAAATCAGGAACGCCGGGGGCCGGTAATCAAGCCGCCGGACCGCAATCTGCGTGCGCTCGCGAGCCACGGGGCAAGGCGTGTCCGTCAGCGGATCGGACGCACGGACGACGTCCTAGCTTTTGACTTCGAGGAGCTCGACGTCGAAGATCAGCGTCGAATTGGGCGGGATCACGCCGCCGGCGCCGCGCTCGCCGTACGCCATCGCAGGCGGAATCACGAGGGTGCGCTTCCCGCCCAC
>DASQBO010000105.1:0-6998 GCA_035635175.1 Casimicrobiaceae bacterium
TGATGTAGGGATCGCCAAGCGCGGACGCCATCGGCGACAGCGCGAGCCAGAGCCCGACCACGAGCCCGAGCACGCTTCCGGCCGCGAACGCGAGCAGCGTTTCGACCAGCGTGATCCAGAGGTGCGGGTAGATCTTGCCGCCCGAGAACCACACCCAGATCACGTTGAGCACCTGGAGCGGCCGGCCGAAGAAGAAGGCGGTTCTCTTCGCGAATTCCTCGGAGACGAGCCCCGGCGTCGTCATCGCGTACCAGAACGCGAAGATGGCAGCTATCAGGAGCGCGTGGTAGAGCGCGAGCCGCATCCGCGGATCACTGGCGGCTCTGGGCATAGCCTTTCAGTACTTCGGATTTCATCGCATGCCAGATCGCTTCGTGCAGCTCGACGAAGCGTGGCGTCATCCGGATCTCCGCCACGTCGCGCGGCCGCGGCAGGTCGATGGTGAACTCGCCGATCGGGCGGGTAGCCGGACCGGCGGAGAGCACGACGACGCGGTCGGACAGCGAGATCGCCTCCTCGAGGTCGTGCGTGATGAACAGCACCGACTTGCGGTTCGCGCTCCAGAGATCGAGGAGCTCGTTCTCCATCAGCTGCCGCGTCTGGATGTCGAGCGCCGAGAACGGCTCGTCCATGAGAAGAATGCCCGGATCGAGGATCAGCATCTGCGCGAGCGCGACGCGCTTGCGCATCCCGCCCGACAGCTGGTGCGGATAGCGTTCCTCGAAGCCGGAGAGCCCGACGCGGCCGAGCCAGTCGCGCGCGCGCGCCACGGCCTCGGCCCGGGTGCAGCCGCGGAACTCGAGACCGGCGGTGACGTTCGCGAGCGCATTCCTCCACGGCATCAGCGCGTCGGCCTGGAACATGTAACCTGCGTGCGCGTTGAGCCCCGAGAGCGGCTGGCCGTGGACGAACACCCTGCCGGCGCTCGGCGCGAGAAGTCCTGCCGCGACGTTCAGCAGCGTCGACTTGCCGCAGCCGGTCGGCCCGACCACCGACACGAACTCCCCCGCGGCGATCTCGATCGAGGTGTCGCGGACCGCGGTGTAGCGGCCGGCCGCGGCGCCCTTCGCGCCCGGCCGCGCGGCGAACGTGCAGGTGATCCCGTCGAGCGCGAGCGCCGCCACGCCGGGGGCCGGCGCCATCACTTGTACTTCTGGGCGGCCTTGAGCGCGTACGACGCGTCGAACGTCTTCGCGAGGTCGATCGTGGCCCCCTGCACGCCGGGGTCGAACGACTTGAGGTCGCGATAGACGTTGCGCGCCGCCTCGATGCCGATGACGCCGTCGTGCTTGAACGACTCGAGGTTCTTCTCGAGCGCCGTCTTGTAGAGCGCCCTGTCCGCGTAGTAGTCGGCCGGCACCGCCGCGACGATCTGGTCGGGCGTCGACTTCTGGATGAAGCGGAGCGCGCGCATCATCGCGTTGACGAATGCCTGCGTGGTGTTCGGATACTTCTTCGTGAACTCGGTCGGGACGTAGATCGATCCCGCGGCATAGGCGCCGCCGTAGACGTCCTGCATGCCCTTCGCGGTGCGGGTGTCGACGACGGAGACGAAGCCCTGCGCCTCGAGCTGCGCGACGACCGGGTCGAGGTTCGCCAGCGCGTCGAGCTCGCCGCGCTGCATGATCGCCACCGCGCCGGCCGTCGCACCGGCGCCGATGATCGACACGTCGTCCGGCTTGAGTCCGGCCTTCGCGAGCAGGATGTTGACGAACATGTTGGTCGACGAGCCGGGCGCGGTCACGCCGATCTTCATGCCCTTGAGGTCCGCCGGACCCTTGTACTTGTCGGCCTTCGCCTTGCTCATCACGAGCTCGATCGCCGAATACTTGCCCTGCAGGAAGATCGCCTCGATGCTCTGGCCCTTCGCCTGCTGCGTGATCGTGTGCTCGTAGGCGCCGGAGGTGACGTCGGCGCTGCCGCCCAGGAGCGCCTGCAGCGCGCGCGCGCCGCCGGGAAAGTCCTGCAGCTCGACGTCGAGCCCTTCGGCCTTGAAGTAGCCGTTCTGCACCGCGATCGTCAGCGGCAGGTAGTAGAACAGCGACTTGCCGCCGACGGCGACCACGACCTTGGTCTTCTCCGGCGCCTGCGCATGCACTACGGGCGCGGCGAGCGCGAGACAGGCGGCGATCGCCGCAGCGAAGACGGTGTAAGGACGCATGGACTCCTCCGGTGATCCGCGCCTCGAAGCGGGCGCGTGGACGGCATTTTGCGCACGCGGGCGCGCGAGGTCAATCGGCGGCCGTCGGGCCTAGATCGTTCGGCTCCCGCCGCGCGTCGCGCGCCTGCGGTCGAGCTCCTTCAACTTGGCCGGCACGTCGTGGCCGATGAACAGCGTCGCGGCCGCTCCGTCCGCGCCGCCGGCGGCGGCCCGTGCGTCCTCGAGCGCCTGCTGCAGCGACTCGGCATGCGGAAGCGCGTCGTGGAACAGCGCCGATCCAACACGCGCCGCATCGCGCGCGCTCCCGCATGGGCCGGCCGCGGCGAGCACGATCGTAGTGTCCGACTGGAGCGCCTCGGCGAATCCTTCCGCGCGGCACGACGAGACGACGACGATGCGCCAGACGATGCCGGCCTCGTCGAGCAGCGTGCGCAGCACGGTGGGCGACAGGGGGACGAGCTCGAGCGGCGGCAGCACGCCGACCAGCGAGCCGTCGCTGTCGGCCGGGCCGGCGAAATAGAGCATCACGACGTCCTCGTGCGGGTCGATCGCGGCGGCCAGCTCCTTCAGCGTCTCGCGGAGGTTCGTGACGGTCGCCATCGGCGTGTCGAGCAGCGTCGCCGGGCTGTTGAGCAGAACGAGCGAGCGGTCCTTCGTGTCCCAGCGCTCGTCCATCACTTCCTGCGCGGCGAGCGCGTCCTGGCGGTAGCTCTCGTCGCGGGCGTCGCTCGCGAACGCGACGAAATAGAGGTCCGTCTCGCCCTGCGTCTCGTCGTCGAGGTTCGACAGCGCGTCGTCGAGGAGCGTCGCCTGCGCGGCGAGCACGGGTTCCGACGCGGGATTCGGGTAGCGTCCGTCGGCGGCGGTCGAGCCCCCGTGCCACCAGCCCTGCGAAGCCAGCATCGCCGGCGAGAGCGCGACCCCGGCCGCGAGCATGACGCCGCCCGCCACGGCGAGCGCCCCGCGTCGCCGCGTCTCCGGTCCGAGCGCGACCGCGACGACGCGCATGAAAACCGCGACCGCCCAGAGCGCGAGCGCGACGTCGAAGGCATCGCTGGCCCACGGCGGCGCAGCCGCGAACAGCGACGGATAGACGTCCGGCGCCGCGTGGGCGAGCTGGACCGCGGGATACGAGGCGAGGGCCAGCACGGGAACCGCGAGCGCGAGCCCGCGCACGCCGAAGAGCAGCGCCTGCAGCATCGCGGTGAGCAGCAGGAGGCCCGCGCCGAAGAACTCTCCGCCCGCGCCGAACCAAGTGAACTGCGCGTCCTCGCCCACGCGGATCCAGTCGACGAGCACGTCGATGGCCGCCGACGCGACGAACAGAAGCAGGAGCTGCACCAGGTCGATCCGGAACGCGAGGCGGGCGACGCGCATGAACAGCGCGAGCCGGAAGCCGGCGACGAGGTTGCGGCCGAGATTGCGCAACGCGAGCATCACGGGCGCCGCGCGCGGGACGTGCCGGCCGGGCGAGCCGCGCTCACGCCGCCGCTTTCGCGTGCGCGGCGATGTACGACTTCACGCGGGCGGCGTCCGCCGGCAGCACGTCGCACCGCTGCGGCCGCGATTCGAGGTCGGCGAAGGCCGCGGGGCGCTTCGGGTCGCGCCCCAGCGCTTCGCGGATCGTCGCCGCGAACTTCGCGGGCAGCGCGGTCTCGATGCAGACGAGCGGCACGTCGCGGTCGCGCAGGCGGCGGCCGACGCCGACCCCGTCCGCCGTGTGCGGATCGAGCATCGTTCCGCAGCGCTCGTAAGTCTCGCGGATCGTCGCGATCCGGTCGGCGTGCGTGCTCGTCCCGGAGACGAATCCCGACGCCGCGACGTTCGCCCAATAGGGCGTGCGGGAGAGGTCGAAGCCGCCCTCCTCCGCAATGCGCCCCCACAGCGCGCGGACCGTCCCGGGGTCGCGTGCGACCACGTCGAACACGTAGCGCTCGAAGTTCGAGGCCTTCGTGATGTCCATCGACGGGCTCGACGTCGCGTGCGTCTCGGCGGCGGCGCGCGGCCGGTAGCGCCCCGTCCGGAAGAACTCGTCGAGCACGTCGTTCTCGTTCGTCGCGAGGACGAGGCGCTGGAGCGGCAGGCCCATCCGCTTCGCGACGTGGCCGGCGAGGATGTTGCCGAAATTGCCCGACGGCACCGCGAAATCGACCGGCTCGCCGTCATGCCGGGTGACCGCGAAGTAGCCCTTGAAGTAGTAGACGACCTGCGCCGCGATCCGGGCCCAGTTGATCGAGTTGACGGTGCCGAGCCCGAAGCGGGACTTGAACGCAGCGTCGCCGCCCACCGCCTTGACGATGTCCTGGCAGTCGTCGAAGACGCCCTCGATCGCGACGTTGTGGATGTCGGGGTCCGCGAGCGAGAACATCTGCGCCGTCTGGAAGGGGCTCATCCGCCCTTTAGGCGAGAGCATGAACACGGCGATGCCGCGCTTCCCGCGCATCGCGTACTCGGCGGAGCTGCCGGTGTCGCCCGACGTCGCCCCCAGGATGTTGAGCGCGCGCCCGCGGCGCGCGAGCACGTGCTCGAACAGGTTGCCGAGAAGCTGCAGCGCGATGTCCTTGAACGCCAGCGTCGGCCCGTTCGCCGCGTGCAGCAGGTGGACGCCCGGCTCGAGCGCGCTGACGGGAGTGATCTCGTCGCTGCCGAACGTCGCCGCCGTGTAGGTCCGCTCGACGAGGGCGCGCAGTTCGGCCGGGGGAATGTCGTCGGCGAACCGCGACAGCACTGCGAAGGCGAGCTCGCGGTACGGCAACGGTCGCAGCGCCGCGAGCTCGTCCGCCCGCAATTGCGGGTACGCCTGCGGCACCGCGAGGCCGCCGTCCGGCGCGAGGCCCTCGAGCAGGATCGCGCAGAACGGCTGCGGATCGTCCGCCCACGCGCCGCGGGTGCTCACGTAGCGCATCAATTGAGCTCTTCCATCCGGATCCGCACGACGTTGCCGCTGACCGTCGGCAGCGCCTCGATCCTGGCGATCGCGTCGACCACGCGCTTCTCGAGCGTGCGGTGCGTGAGCAGGATGATGTCGGTCTGCTCCTCGCCCTCGGGCGGCTCCTTCTGGATCATCGCGTCGATCGAGATCTCGCGGTCGGCGAGGATCCGCGTGATGTCGGCGAGGACGCCCGGGCGGTCCTGCACGCGCATCCGCAGGTAATAGCTCGTCTCGACCTCGCCGATCGGCAGGAACGGCAGGTCCGACAGCTGGTCCGGCTGAAAGGCGAGGTGCGGCACCCGGTGCTCGGGGTCCGCCGTGTGCATCCGCGTCACGTCGACCAGGTCCGCGATCACCGCGCTCGCCGTCGGCTCCGCACCGGCGCCCGCCCCGTAGTACATCGTCGGCCCGACGGCATCGCCCTTCACCAGCACGGCGTTCATCACGCCCTCGACGTTTGCGATCAGCCGCTTCGCGGGGATCAGCGTGGGATGGACGCGGAGCTCGATCCCCGCCTTCGCCCGGCGCGTGATGCCGAGGAGCTTGATCCGGTAGCCGAGCTCCTCGGCGTAGCGGATGTCCTCGCGCGTGAGCTTCGAGATCCCCTCGGTGTAGACCTTGTCGAACTGCATCGGGACGCCGAAGGCGATCGCCGACATGATCGCGAGCTTGTGCGCCGCGTCGATGCCCTCGATGTCGTAGGTCGGGTCGGCCTCGGCATAGCCTCGCTGCTGCGCGTCCCGCAGCGCGGCGTCGAAGGTCTCGCCTTTGCTCCGCATCTCCGACAGGATGAAATTCGAGGTCCCGTTGATGATGCCGGCGATCCACTCGATGCGGTTCGCCGTCAGCCCCTCGCGCAGCGCCTTGATGATGGGGATGCCGCCGGCGACCGCCCCCTCGAACGCGACCATGACGCCCCTCGCGTGCGCGGCGGCGAAGATCTCGTTGCCGTGACGCGCGAGGAGCGCCTTGTTCGCGGTGACGACGTGCTTGCCGTGCGCGATTGCCTGCAGGATCAGCGAGCGCGCCGGCTCGATGCCGCCGATCAATTCGACGACGATGTCGACGTCGGGATGGGCAAGCACCGCCTGGGCATCGTCGGTGACGACGACGTTGGCGTCGCCGCGCGTCAGCTCGCGCGCGCGCTCGACCGCCTTGTCGGCGACGCGCGTGATCCGGATCGGCCGACCCGCGCGCCGCGCGATCTCCTCGGCGTTGCGCGTGAGCACGGTCCACGTGCCGAGGCCGACCGTGCCGATCCCGAGGAGGCCCACCTGGAGCGGTTTCATCTGTCCGTTCGCCATCCCGTCAGCCTCTTGCGTGCGCCACCCCTTCCGGCATTCCCGACCAGGCGGGAATCCGGTGTCCTTCCACGAACGTCGCTGGGTCCCCACCCCCCGACTCCACCACTCGGGGGGAGGCTTCGCGGGAGCGACGAACGCGGTGATTCACAGGAGCCCATCCTTGCGGAACATGTCCTTGATCCCGCGCACCGCCTGCCGCGTGCGGTTCTCGTTCTCGATCATCGCGAAGCGCACGTAACCGTCGCCGAACTCGCCGAAGCCGATGCCCGGCGACACCGACACCTTCGCCTGCGCGAGCAGTTTCTTCGTGAACTCGAGCGAGCCGAGCTGGCGATAGGCGTCCGGAATCTTCGCCCACACGTACATCGACGCCTTCGGCACGTCGACCGGCCAGCCGGCCTCGTGCAGGCCCTTGCAGAGCACGTCCCGCCGCTTCTGGTAGTTCGTCGCGATCGCCCGCACGCACTCCTGCGGCCCCTCGAGCGCGGCGATCGCCGCGACCTGGATCGGCGTGAACGTGCCGTAGTCGTGGTAGCCCTTGATCCGCGACAGCGCGTGGACCAGCTCCTGGTTGCCGACCATGAACCCGATCCGCCAGCCC
>DASQBO010000106.1:0-4297 GCA_035635175.1 Casimicrobiaceae bacterium
GACACCTGCGTGCCGACGTTCACGAGAACGACCGGGTTGAGCGTTCCGTTGGCCGACACCGTCTGCGTGATGTCGCCGGTCGTCACGGCGGTCGTCCGGTACTTCACGCGCGAGGCGTCCCGGGTTTGCGTCCAGGCGATCCAGCCGCCGGCGACGGCGACCGCCGCCAGCGCGGCGAGGAAGAATCGATTGACGAGCAGATTGCGGATGTTCATGCGCGCGGCCGCCGGCGTCCCACGATCGGTGAGAAAGGCCTCACCGCCTATGGTTCCCCGGGCCGCGGGCGCCGGGCGTGACCCCGGTCAAACAGTGGCGCTGCGGAGGTCCCCGGCAACCGCGAAGTGTATGGAATTGTGTCGAGGGCCGTCGCCGCGGGCGAATGCGGCACGCGGCTGGCCACGCTCGCGGCC
This sequence comes from Casimicrobiaceae bacterium, assembly GCA_035635175.1. Lineage (GTDB taxonomy): Bacteria > Pseudomonadota > Gammaproteobacteria > Burkholderiales > Casimicrobiaceae > CAIWHR01. Next base: position 411 of record DASQBO010000106.1, read on the forward strand.
GAGCGGGGATTCTTGCTCTGCCGTCCCTTGCGTGCGAGCCGGCCCCGGCAACGCGCAGGCGCATGCCCCGACGTGGATGAGCGTGCGGGAACGGCGCCTACGGCGCGGCCGGCGTCTCCGGAACCTGGAACACCTCGCGCAGGTAGGCGACGTACGAAGGGTCGTAGTCCATCGTCTTCGAGGGCTCGTCGCTGATCTTCGCGACCGGCTGGCCGTTGCACCGGGTCATCTTGATCACGATCTGCAGCGGGTCGAAGCCGACGTCGTTCGTGAGGTTGGTCCCGATGCCGAATGCCGTGTGCATGCGGCCGCGGAAGTACTCGAAGAGCCGGATCGCGAGCGGCACGTTCAGGCTGTCCGAGAAGACCATCGTCTTCGTGTGCGGGTCGATCCGCATCTTCTGGTAGTGCGCGATCAGCTTCTCGCCCCACTCGAAGGGGTCGCCGGAGTCGTGCCGCACGCCGTCGAAGAGCTTGCAGAAGAAGAGGTCGAAGTCGCGCAGGAACGCGTCCATCCCGCAGACGTCGGACAGCGCGATCCCGAGATCGCCGCGGTACTCGCGCGCCCAGGTGTTGAACGCGAACACCTGCGAGTCGCGCAGACGCGGCCCGACGGCCTGGCACGCCTGCAGGTACTCGTGCGCCATCGTGCCGAGCGGCGTCAGTCCGTGCTCGTAAGCGAGGAGCACGTTGCTCGTTCCGACGAACTTCTCGCCGATGCCGGACTTGAGCGTCGTCACCACCTCCTCCTGCCACGCCCGCGAGAAGCGCCGCCGCGTTCCGTAGTCGGCGATGCGGAATTCCGGGTCCGCCACGCCGTTGATCAACCCGATCTTCCGCGCGAGCCGGCGCCTGCCTTCGTCGAGCGACGCTCCGGGTCGCGTGTTGCGGAAGTAGACCTCGCTGACGATCGAGAGGACCGGCACCTCGAACAGGATCGTGTGCAGCCAGGGGCCGTGGATCGTGATGTCGATCTCGCGATCCGACCCGGGCAGGCGGTTGATCGAGATGAAGCGCTCGTCGAGCTGGAAGAGGCCCAGCAGGTCGACGAAGTCGCTCTTGAGGAAACGCCAGCCGCGGAGATAGTCGAGCTCGTCGCCGCGGAACCGCAGGCCGCAGAGCGCGCGGACCTCGTCGCGGATCTCGTCGACGAACGGCGTCAGATCCGCCCACTCGCTCCTGCACTTGAACCGGTACTCGACCTGCGCGCCTGGAAAATGATGCAGCACGACCTGCATCATCGTGTATTTGTAGAGGTCGGTGTCGAGCAGCGACGGGATGATCATGCGAACGGTCGGGTTCCGGGCCCCCGCCCCGCGGGGGGAGTGCGGATGTTACCCGTTCGGGGAGCGCGGCGCTTCCCGGCTGGCCGCATTGGCCGGGTCGTCGACGATCCGGATCCGGTGCGCGAGCCAGATCGCGAGCACCGTGCAGCCTACGGCGAGCCAGCCGACCGCGCCGTAGCCGGTCAGCCGGCCGTCGGGCGCGCGCCCGATGACGAGTCCGGCGGTCAGCGCGGCGAGCCCCGAGCCGAGCTGCTGGATCGACGCGTTGAAGCTCATGAACGAGCCGCGCAGCGGCGGCGCGACGCTGCCGGTGACGAGCGTCATCCCGGGCCCGAATCGCCCCGTCACCAGCACGAAGAAGAGCACCGCGGAGCCGACGACCACCGGCAGCGGAACGACGGTCAGGTGCGTCGTGATCAGGATCGGAACGGTCGAAAGCGCGCCGACGACCCCGAACAGCCGCTTCTTCCCGTAGCGGTCCGCGAGTCGCCCGATGAGGGGCGACGTGAAGAGCGTCGCGAGGCCGCCGGCGAAGTACATGAGCGGAAGATCGGTCTCGGCGAGACCGACGTTCGCCACGTTGTACGGCGCGATGAACGGAATCACCGTGAAGCCCGCGAACATGAGCGTCAGCGTGAACGCGAACGCACGCCGGTGGTTGCCGACGCCGAAGATGGCGCGCAGCTGCGCCAGCGGACGCCGGCGCGTCGCATGAGCGAGGTGGGCGCCGAGGGGCGGGAGCAGCCGCGCCGCGACGACGCCGATGCCGATGCTCAGCGCGGCCAGCGCGAGGAACGGCGTCCGCCACGTGTAGTGCGCGGCGATCCACAGCGCCGCGGGCACGCCGGCGACGGCGGCGAGCGAAAACGCCGCCGCGACGATGGCGGTGGCGGTCGCGCGGCGCGCGAACGGGACCAGGTCCGCGACGATCGCGAGCACGAGTCCTCCGGTCACGCCGCCGAACGCGCCGGCGACGATCCGCGCCGACAGGAGCAGCGGGTACGACGGCGCGAGCCCGCAGAGCGCCGTCGCGACGATGAAGCCGCCGTAGAGGAAGAGCAGCGCCCGCTTGTGGTCGAAGCGGTCGATCCAGAACGCGGCGACGAATCCGCTCGCCGCGGCGGCGAACGTGTACGACGAAACCAGCAGGCTGAACTCGTGCGGGTCGATGGCGAAGAGCCGCATGAACTGCGGGCCGAGCGGCATCATCAGCATGAAGTCGACGATGTGCGTGAATTGCACGGCCGCCAGCGTGAGCAGGAGCGCGAGCTCGTGCCGCTCGAGCCGCGCTCGAGCCGGGGGCGTCGGGGAAGCGTTCATCGCGGTCGGCGTCGGATGCGGAGCCGGTGCGCGACCGGCGAAGCGGCCGGCGACGGCGCCGGCCGGGAAGCCTTCGGCATGATACCGGTGGCGCCCCTCTTCCGGGGCCGATATCATCGGGCCGCCTCCACTCCCGCGTCCGCCCATGCTCGTCAACTGCGTCGCCTACCAGAATGGCAAGAAGCTCGGCGACATTCCGGTCGAGGACATCAGCGAGTACGTGTCCCGCCCCGACTGCTTCGTCTGGGTCGCGCTCAAGGACCCGACCTCCGCCGAGATGAATCAGATGGCGGAGGAATTCACCCTGCACCCGCTCGCCGTGGAGGACGCGCGCAAGGGCCATCAGCGGCCGAAGATCGAGGAGTACCACGACTCGCTGTTCGCGGTCGTGCACACCGTCGAGCAGCCGCCAGAAGACCCGGAAGCTCCCTTGCGCGTGGGCGAAGTCGCGATATTCGTCGGCCCGAACTACCTCATGTCGGTGCGGCATCGCACGGAAAAGGGCTTCGCCGAGGTGCGCGAGCGGACCGAGCGCGAGCCCGAGTTGCTGAGGCACGGCTCGGGCTACGTGTTCTACGCGCTGCTCGACACGATCGTCGACCGCTATTTTCCGATCCTCGAGGCGCTCGAATCCGAGCTCGAGGCGATCGAGGAGCAGATCTTCGTGCGCAACTCGGCGCGCTCCAACATCGAGTCGCTCTACGCGCTGAAGCGCGAGCTCATGGTGCTGAAGCACGCGGTCGACCCGATGATCGAGGCGATCGGCAAGCTCTATGGCGGCCGGGTCCCGCAACTCTGCATAGGCCTGCAGGACTACTTCCGCGACGTCTACGACCATCTGACCCGCATCCACGCGACGATCGAGGGCATCCGCGAGATGCTGACGACGGCGATCCAGGTCAACCTCGGCATGATCAACCTGAACGAGACCGAGGTGACGAAGAAGCTCGCCGGCTGGGCGGCGCTCATCGCGATTCCGACGCTAATCGCCGGCATCTACGGGATGAACTTCAAGCACATGCCCGAGTACGACCTCTCCTACGGCTATCCGCTCGCGCTCTTCGCGATGGCCGCGATCGACGTCGTGCTCTACGTCTGGTTCCGCCGTATCCGCTGGTTATAGCGGATGCGACGCAGCTAACGGCGCCCCTTGCGCGCCGGCGTCACCGGAATCACGCGCTCTTCGGGCGGCCGCAACGGCCACGACGGCTGCAGCGTGACGTGGTCGATGCCGAACTCCTGCGCCAGCATCCGCTGCGCGTTCGCGAGCGCCTGCGGCCAC
>DASQBO010000107.1:0-12553 GCA_035635175.1 Casimicrobiaceae bacterium
GTACCCGTTCAAGCAGCGCCTCGGCAGCACATTGCATCCCGTGTGGCTCTACTTCAGGCACCGCAATCCGGTCCTGAACTGGATCGTCGGACGCCTGATGGCGTGGCTCTCGGTGAAGCCCGAGGAGATCGCGCGCGTCGACCCGGCGGCCGAGGGCGAACTCGCGGGCGAGGGATGCGCGCGTGACGCCGTGCCGCGCCCGTCAGCGCAATGACAGCGTGGCATCAGCGTGGCGAAAGCTGCCGCGGATATCGTCGCCGCGTCTTTCGCAAACGGACGAGGATCATGTCGCAGGGGCGAGGCAGGGCGATACTCGTGCTGCACGGACTGTGCAGCTCGCCGCTCGAGGTGCGGCTGTTCGCGCGGACGCTCGGCAACGCCGGGTTCGCCGTCACGGTTCCCGTGCTCGCCGGATACTGCGCGGCGGAAGCCGATCCGTCGGGCGTTCCGGCGGCGCCCGACTACCGGCGGTGGATCGCGGACGCGGCCGCGCAGGTGGATCGCCTCGCCGCGACGCACGCCGAAGTGGCCGTCTGCGGCATCAGCCTCGGCGCGACGCTCGCGCTGGCCGTGGCCGCCGAACGCGCGGCGGAGCTCGACGGCCTCGCGCTCGTCTCGACGACGCTCGATTTCGACGGGTGGAACGTCTCGCGACTCCGTTTCCTGCTCCCGCTCGCGTACTACACGCCGCTCGGCCGCTTCTACCGGTACCGGGAGGTGCCGCCGTACGGCGTGAAGAACGCGCGAACGAGGGCGTGGATCGAGGGGCAGCTCGCGCGCGGAGCGCTCTCCTCGGCAGGGGCCGCGACGATCCCGACCGCGAGCCTGCGCGAGGCCGACCGCCTGATCCGTCACGTGAAGCGCTCGCTCGGCCGCGTCCGCACGCCGGCGCTGCTCATCCATTCGCGGGAGGACGACGTGGCGAGCCTCGGCAACGTGCGTCTCGTGCGGCGCCTCATCGCCTCCGAGCTGGTCAAGGAAGTCATCGTCGAAGACAGCTACCACATGATCACCCTCGACAACGATCGCGATTTCGCGGCGCTGAAGACCGTCCAGTTCTTCAACGACGTGTCCGGACAGCGGGCCGAGGCGACTCGCGCGCTGTCGCAATCGGTGGCCCGGCATCTCGCCCGCGCCGCCGACATTGGAAGGAGTGCAATCGAATGAACGAGACGTTCGAGCGCGTGCGCGCGCTCATGATCAAGGAGTTCCAGCTCGATCCGACCCGGGTCGCGCCGGAGACGCCGCTGAGCGAACTGGGCGTCGACTCGCTCGCGGCGCTCGAGTTCGTGTTCGCGCTCGAGAACGAGTTCGCGATCCGCTTCGACACCGATGTCGACTTGCGGGGGGGAGCGGTGCGGGACGTCGTGGCGGCGGTGCAGACGGCACTGTCGCAGCACGCCGCTCCGAATCCCGCCGCGGCCTGAATCGTCGTCGTGCGCGTTAGCGTGATCCGACGACGCCTGGAAACGAACGACGAAACGCAATGATTCCTTCGTATTCGCGGTCCGGACAGGACGCGGCAGTCCTGCTCCCGTTACCGTGGGCGTTCCTCCGGCCGGTCCCGGTCCGGATCGCGACGGCCGCGGCGCTTCTCGCGCTCTGCGCGGCCTGGATCCTCGCCACGCTCGTCGGTCACGATCCCTGGAAGCCGGACGAAGCGTATTCCTTCGGGCTCGTGCTCGACTTCCTCGAGCGAGGGGACTGGGTCGTGCCGATGCTGGCCGGCGAGCCTTTCCTCGAGAAGCCGCCGCTCTTCTTCATCACGGCGAGCGCGTTCGCGCGGGCATTCGGCGGGATCCTTCCGTTGCACGACGCCGCGAGGCTCGCGACCGGCTTCTACCTCGTCGTGGCCCTCGCGTTCCTCGCGCTTGCGACGCGCCGCCTGCACGCAGGACGACACGGCTGGACGGCCGTGCTGATCCTGTTGGGCAGCCTCGGGTTCGCCGTTCGCGCCCACCAGCTCATCACCGACGTCGCGCTCCTCGCCGGACTCTCGGTCGGGATCTACGGGCTCGCGTGGGCGCGGAGCCGCGAGCTTCGAGGCGGCGTCGCGCTGGGCGCCGGAACGGCGATCGCGTTTCTTGCGAAAGGGCTGCTCGGTCCGGGCATGCTCGCGCTCACTGCCGTCGCGCTGCTCGCACACCGGGGATGGCGCGTGCGGGCGTACTACCGGGCACTCCTGGTGGCGGCCGTCGCCGGCCTCCCGGCAATCGTGGTCTGGGCCGCGTCGCTCTATCTTCGCTCGCCCGATCTCTTCGCGACGTGGCTCGTCACCAACAACTTCGGCCGCTTCCTCGGCTTCACGGACATCGGCCCGCACCAGCCCCGGCTCTTCTACACGTACACGCTGCTCTGGTACGCATTTCCGGCGCTCCCGCTCGCGGCCTGGTCCGTCTGGGTGGCGTGGCGCGAGCGCGCGGGCGGGGACGGCGCCATTTTGCTGCCGCTCGTTCTGTTCGTCGTCATGATCGGAGTGCTCGGAGCGGCATCCGACGCGCGCGAGCTCTACCTGATGCCCGTTCTCCTGCCGCTCGCCTTGCTGGCGACAGCGCGGATCGATCGGCTGCCGTCGCACCTCGCGTCCGCGCTCTCGCGGCTGGGGATCGGCGGGTTCGGCCTCGCGGGGCTCGCGCTCTGGATCGGCTGGATCGCGCTGGTCACGGGCACGCCGGCGCCGCTCGCCCAGGCACTGGCCGAGCACCAACCGGGGTTCACCGCGAAGTTCGAAGGACTCGCCTTCGGCGCGGCGGTCCTCGCGACGATCGCGTGGTCGTGGCTCGCGCTGCGTCCGGTCGGGAACGCGGAGCGCGGCATCGTGCACTGGACCGGCGGCGTCACGCTCTGCCTCAGCCTCGTCGGAACGCTGTGGCTTCCCTACATCGACGCCGGGAAGAGCTACCGCGAGATGATGGGCTCGCTGCTCGCCGCCGTGCACGGCAGCGATTGCGTCGCGAGCCGCGCGTTGGGCGAACCGCAGCGGGCGCTGCTCGACTATTACGGCAGGCTCAAGACGGTGCGCGAGGAGCGCGTCCCCGGGGTCTTCTGCAACGCGCTCCTGGTGCAGGGATGGCGGGCATCGGGCGCGCCGGCGCGCGGCTCCGACTGGACCCCCGTATGGGAAGGCGCGCGCGCCGGCGACGACAAGGAGCTCTATCGGCTCTACGTCCGCCGCCAACCGCGGCGCGAGGCGCCGGGATCCGTCCGGTGAGCGGCAGCGCCGGCCTCGATTTCATGCACCGCGTCGTCGTCACGGGACTCGGCACGCTGAACGCGCTCGGCGACACGCCGGCTCGCACGTTCGCCGCCTGCCTCGGTGGCCGATCCGGCGTCCGGCGCGCGCCCGAGCTCGCGGTGAACGACACGATTCCGCTCGTCGCGAGCGCCGATTTCGATGCGCGGGATGTCGCGCCTCGGCAGCGGTGCGCGCCGCTGGACCGGGCGACCGGGATGGCGCTGCTCGTCGCGCGGGAGGCCGTCGCCGATGCCGGGGCCGGCCTCGCGATCGATTCGACGCGCTCCGGAATCTATTGGGGCACCGGGATGGGCGGTGCCCAGACCATCGAGGACGGCTATCGCTCGGTCTTCCGCGACAACGACTGGCGGCTCAAGCCGACATCAATCGTCACCGGGATGAACAATGCGGCCGCGGCCGTGATCTCGCTCGAGCTCGGCGTCAAGGGACCGGTGCTCACGTACTCCGTCGCGTGCGCGTCGTCGGCCGTGGCGATCGGTGAAGCCGCGCGGGCCATACGCCACGGCGATATCGACTGCGCGATCGCAGGGGGGTCCGAGGCGCTGCTCACGAAGGGGATCGTCTCGGCCTGGGCGGCGCTGCGTACGCTCGCGCGCGAGGATCCGGCGGACCCCGCGCGCTCTTGCAAGCCGTTCTCGGGAGAGCGCTCGGGCTTCGTCCTCGGCGAGGGGGCGGCTGCGGTGACGCTCGAGAGCGCGGAGCACGCGGAGCGCCGCGGGGCCCGCGTGTACGCCGAGCTCGCGGGCTACGGCCTCGGCAGCGATGCGACGCATATCGCGGACCCGTCGCCCGACGGCCAGGCGCGCGCCATGACGGCCGCGTTGCGGAGTGCCGGGATCGGGCCGGCCGACGTCGGGTATATTAATGCGCACGGAACGGCGACGATCGTCGGCGACCGCGTTGAGACGGAGTCGATCAAGCGCGCGCTGGGCGCGCGGGCCGCCGCGATCCCGGTGAGCTCCACCAAGGCGCTGCACGGGCACGTCATGGGAGCCACGGGAGCGATCGAATTCGTGATCGCGCTTATGGCATTGCAGAGTGGATCCATACCGCCCACGGCCCACCTCGAACGTCGTGATCCCGAACTCGGGCTCGACTTTGTGGCCGAGGGCGCCCGCCGCGGAATGAAGCTCTCGGCCGTCCTCTCCAATTCGTTCGCCTTCGGCGGGACCAACGCGGTTCTCGTCGCGTGCCCTGCGGAGCGGGGATCGCCAACGCTCAGGGGGTGACCAACGATGCGCATACTCGTCGTCGAGGACGATGCCCTGCTCGCGGACGGCCTGAACGCGGCGCTCACGCGCGCCGGGCACTCGGTCGATCAGGCTCGCACCGGCCGCGAGGCCGACCTGTGGCTCTCGAACGAGACGTTCGATCTCGTCGTCCTCGACATCGGGCTCCCCGACATCGATGGCTTCGAGGTGCTCCGGCGCCTGCGCGCGCGCCATTCCGCGACGGGCGTCCTCGTGCTCACCGCGCGCGACGCCGTCGAGGACCGCGTGCACGGACTCGACCTCGGTGCCGACGACTACCTGACGAAGCCGTTCTCGGTTTCCGAGTTCGAGGCCCGCGTGCGCGCGCTGCTCCGCCGTCCCGCGGCAGCGGCGGCGCCCTGGTCGGTAGGGGGACTGACCGTCGACCCGGCCGCGAAACGGGTGAAGGTGCACGACCGGCCGGTCGACCTCACGCCCCGCGAATGGGCGTTGCTCGAGCTGTTCCTCGCCCGGCCTCGCCGCGTGCTCGGGAAGGACCAGATCGCCGCAAGCCTGTTCTCCGCGGACGAGACCCCGTCTTCGAACGCCATCGAAGTCTACGTTTCCCGGCTGCGGACCAAGCTCGAGCCCGCGGGCGTCCACATCCGCACGGTCCGCGGTTTCGGCTACCTGTGGGACGGCGGCGATGCCTGACGGCGCGGGCGGCGTGACGAGCATCCGCCGCCGCCTGCTCGCCTTCCTCGTGAGTTCGCTCGTGCTGATGGTCGCTGGCGCGGGCGCGGTCACCTACTGGGTCGCGCTCCGCTCCGCGAACAACGCGTACGACCGCTCGCTGCTCGATCCCGCGATCGACATCGCCGAGAATCTGCGGATCGACGCGAAGGGCGCCGCGCACGTCGACCTCCCGCGGCAGGCGCTCGACGCGCTCGTCTACGACCAGATCGATCGCGTCATCTTCCAGGTCCGCTCGCCCGACAACGCGATCGTCGACGGTGCGACCGACCTTCCGCCGCCGCCGGACCTCGGGCGCGGCCAGCAGGCGTTCTTCGACAGCGTGAGCGACGGCGAGCAGATCCGCGTCGCCGCGCACCGGACCGCGAGCGGGTACGTCGTCCAGGTCGGCGAGACGCTGCACAAGCGCAATCGCCTGATCGGCGAGATCCTCGCCACGGAGCTCGTCCCGACATTGCTCGTCGCGGTGGCGGCGATCGCGCTCGCGTCGCTCGGCGTCGCGCGCGGACTGCAGCCGCTCGAGCGGCTGCGCGCGGATCTGCTCGGGCGTTCGCCGCACGACCTGCGGCCGCTGCCGGTGTCGGCTGCGCCGGTCGAGATCGCACCGGTGGTCGACGCGTTCAACCGGCTCCTCGAGCAGGTGCGCGGCGCGACCGCGACGCGGCAGCAGTTCCTCGCCAACGCCGCCCACCAGCTGCGTACGCCCCTCGCGGGCCTCCAGATGCATCTCGAGCTGCTGTTGCGCCGCCCGCTGCCGGCGGATGTCCGCGGCGAGGTCACGCGTCTGCACGGCGCGACCGTGCGCGCCGCGCGGATCGCGAACCAGCTCCTCGCCCTCGCGCGGGCGGAGAACGTCGCGGGCGCCGAGCGGAAGGTCGAGCGCGTGGACCTCCGCGCGACCGCCGGCGAGGCGGCCGGCCACTGGGTCCCCGCAGCGCGCGACCGCCGCATCGACCTCGGATTCTCGCTCGAGAGCGCCGAGATCGAGGGCGACCCGCTGCTTCTCGGCGAGCTCCTCGACAACCTGCTCGACAACGCGCTGCGCTACACGCCACCGGGCGGCGCAGTGACGGTGCTCACCGGCAGTCGCGACGGCGTGCCGTTTCTTTGCGTGGAGGACACGGGCCCCGGCATCCCTGCCGCGGAGCGTGCCAGGGTGCGCGAGCGCTTCTATCGCATTCCGGGAACGCCCGGCGACGGGTCGGGCCTCGGGCTCGCGATCGTGCAGGAAGTGGTCGACCGGCACCAGGCGACGCTCGAGATCGACGCGAGCGACGCCCAGAGCGGAGCGCGGCTGTGCGTGCGCTTTCCGCGAGCCGCCGCCGCGGCCTGACCTTCGCCACTCGCCTCGGACGGCCGATTGCGGGCGCGCGCGAGGGAGCCTATGATCCGCCGACATCGGGCGGCGTGCGCCGCGGAGGCCGGCATGCGGGAGCTCCACCAGCTGTTCGACGCAGCCTCCTCGACCTTCACCTACGTGATCGTCGATCGCGCCACCCGCGACGCGGTGATCATCGACGCCGTCGACAGGGGTTTCGAGACGTACTCGGAGCTCATCGCGCGCGAGCGACTGCGGCTGCGCTACGTGCTCGAGACGCACACGCACGCCGATCACGTCACCGCTGCCGGCCGGCTCCGCGAGCGCACGGGCGCCAAGGCCGCCGCTCCGCTGGGCTGCGGCATCGTCGCGGCCGACCTGCAGCTCGGGGACGGCGAGGAGCTGCGCTTCGGCGGTGAAACGCTCCGTGCACTGCACACGCCGGGTCACACCGCCGGGTCGATGTCGTTCCTGTGGCGCGACTGCGTCTTCACCGGCGATTCCCTGCTGATCGGCGGCTGCGGACGCACCGATTTCCAGGGCGGCGACGCGGGCGCGCTCTACGACAGCATCACCAACAAGCTGTTCACGCTGCCCGACGCGACCGTCGTGTATCCGGCGCACGACTACAACGGGCGGACGTCGTCGACGATCGGACACGAGCGGCGCACGAACCCGCGGCTCGCCGGCCGCTCGCGCGACGCGTTCGTCCGCTTCATGGCAGAGCTCGACCTGCCGCGTCCGGCGCTCCTGGAGCGCGCCGTGCCCGCGAACCGCCGCCTCGGCGCGGACATGCACGAGGCGTGACGCCGGCCTGCTAGAATCACGCCTTCTTGCGGCCGCACTCCGCCTCGTTCCGCACCGCCGCCTGCCGCAATGCCCGACGATCCGCAACTCGACGCGCTCAAGCTGCCGCCGCACTCGCTCGAAGCGGAGCAGTCGGTGCTGGGCGGCCTCCTGCTCGACAACGACGCGGTCGACCGCGTCGGCGACGTCATCGCCGACGCCGATTTCTACAGCGACGCGCACCGCCACGTCTACCGCGCGATCGTCTCCCTCGCCGCCGAAGGCAAGCCGGCGGACGTGGTGACCGTGGCGGAGGCGCTGGCGTCCGCGCAGAAGCTCGACTACGTCGGTGGCCTGTCGTATCTAGGGGCGCTGGTCGCAAACGTCCCGACCGCCGCGAACATCCGCCACTACGCGCAGATCGTCCGCGACCGCTCGATCCTCCGCCAGCTCGCCGCCACGGCCGGCGACATCGCCGACGCCGCGTACAACCCCCTCGGGAAGAGCGCGAAGGAGGTGCTGGACCAGGCCGAGGCCAAGGTGCTGCACATTGCGGAGCAGGGCGCGCGCGGCGCGCAGCAGGTCGCGCCGATCGGCACTCTGCTCGCCAGCGTCGTCGATCGCATCGAGACCCTCTACAACCGTGACGATCCTTCGGACGTCACCGGTGTGCCGACGGGCTTCAGCGATCTCGACCGGATGACGTCCGGATTGCAGCCGGGCGACCTCGTCGTCGTCGCCGGACGCCCGAGCATGGGAAAGACCGCCCTGGCCTTGAACATGGGCGAGCACGTCGCGCTCGCGGCCGGATTGCCCGTCGTCGTGTTCTCGATGGAGATGGGCGCGGCGCAGCTCGCGCTGCGCCTCATCGGTTCCGTCGGCCGCCTCGACCAGCACAAGCTGCGCACCGGCCGCCTCGCCGCGGAGGACTGGGAAAAGCTCACGAGCGCGCTCGGCCGCCTCAACGAAGCCCCGATCCTGATCGACGAGACACCCGCGCTCAACGCGATCGAGGTCCGCTCGCGCGCGCGCCGCCTCATGAAGAGCTACGGCAAGCTCGGGCTCGTCATCGTGGACTACCTGCAGCTCATGCAGGCGACGACCACCGGCGAGAATCGTGCGACGGAGATCTCCGAGATCTCGCGGGCGATGAAGTCGCTCGCGAAGGAGCTCAAGGTCCCGGTGATGGCGCTCTCGCAGCTCAACCGCTCGCTCGAGCAGCGGCCGAACAAGCGGCCGGTGATGTCGGACTTGCGGGAATCGGGCGCGATCGAGCAGGACGCCGACGTGATCCTCTTCATCTACCGCGACGAGGTGTACAACCCGGAGACGCAGGACAAGGGCGTCGCCGAGATCATCGTCGGCAAGCAGCGCAACGGGCCTATCGGCACGGTGCGCCTCACGTTCCTCGGCGAGTACACGCGGTTCGAGAACTTCGCGACGCCGGGGTCCTACTGACGAAGGCGGTGGCGCAGCCGCCCCTGGTCGTCGCCGACGGCGACATCGCCACGACGCGGCTCGTCGCGCGCGAGCTCGAGGCCGTGTATCCGGAGGTCGAGATCCGGACGCCCGACACGCTGTTCGGAACGCGGTTCGCGGATCGGCCTCTCGTCATTTCCCGCCTTTGCCATCCGTCGTTCTCGTGGTTGCCGGGCTATCTCGCGGAACGCGGCATCCGCTATGCGTACTTCCTCGACGACAACTTCTGGGAGCTGACACCGGACGTCGACCGCCATCTCGCGTCGTTCTTCAATCATCCGGCGGTGCTCGCGACCCTCGACGGCTTCGTGCGCGGCGCGAGCCGAGTCATTGTCTGGTCGAAACTTCTGCGTGAGTACCTCGTCGCGCGCTTTCCGGAGGCCGATGTCGTGCTCGCCGCCCCCGGCGTCGACGCGCGCGCGATCGACCGGCTGCTCGCGAAGCGAACGGCCACCGCGGAGCCGTGCGGGGACGAGGTCCGCGTCGGCTATCCGACGACGCGGCGTCCGGGGGTCGCGTCGCTGCTCGCGGCGATCGTCGCACACTTCGCCGCGACGCGCGGTGGCGCGGTTCGCTTCGAGTTCGTCGGCTGGATGCCGGACGAGCTGATGGGTGCGCCGCACGTCACCCTGTTTCCGCATGTCGCCGACTACGCAGCTTATCTCGATCTGGTTGTATCGCGGCGGTGGGACGTCGGCATGGCACCGCTCGCCGGGGGCCGGTTCGAGTCGTTCAAGACGGACATCAAGTATCGCGAGTACGGTGCATGCCGCATTCCGGGCATCTACAGCCGCGTGCCGCCGTACTCGGACGTCGTCGTCGACGGTACGACGGGATGCCTCGTCGACAACGACGCGGGGGCGTGGATTGCCGCGCTCGAGGCGCTCGTCGATTCGGCGCGCACGCGCGAAGACATCGCGGTTGCCGCCCACGACGACGTCGTGCGGCATCGCGATCTCAGGGTCACCGGCCGGCGGTTCGCGGAGCTCGTTTCGGCATGAGCACGCCGTCGCGCAACCAGCCGTGCCCGTGCGGCAGCGGACGCCGCTACAAGGAATGCCACGGGGCCCTCGGCGTCGGCGGCGCAGGCGAGGGGGCCGCACGGGCGCGGGCGCTCATGAACGAAGCGCTCGCGCATCAGCAGGCGCGGCGGCTCGACGACGCGGAACGGCTCTATCGCGGGGCCCTGGCGCTCCAGCCGGACGAGCCCGACGCGCTCGGGATGCTGAGCGTGATCCGCTATGAGCGCGGCGACCTCGCCGAAGCGAAGGCGCTGGCAATCCGCGCGCTCGACCTGACCGGCTGGATGATCAACGACATGCGCCACAATCTCGCGTTGATCATCGCTCGCGAGTCCGCGGTCGAAGGGGACCAGGGCGAAGCATTGCGTCAGCGCTACCGCGACTTCGTTTCGGACAGGCGTGCGGCGCGCCATCCGGCCGCGCCGCTCGTGAGCGTCGTGGTGCCCTCGTACAATCATGCGCGCTTCGTCGAGCAGGCGATCCGATCGGTCTACGCGCAGAGCTATCGCGCGATCGAGCTCATCGTCGTCGACGACGGATCGACCGACGGCTCGCCGACGATCATCGAGCGCTGCCTGAGAGACTCGCCGTTCCCGCACCGCCTCGTGGCGCAGGCGAACCGCGGCGCGCCGGCGGCCATCAACGAGGGCCTGCGTGAGGCACGCGGAGCTTTCGTCAACCTCCTCAACTCCGACGACCTCTTCGAGCCGGAGCGAATTGCGCGAATGGTGGATGCGGTTGCCGGGACCGATTCCGAGTGGGGCTTTTCGGCGATCCGCGTCGTCGACGGAGAGGGCAGGCCGGCCGATCCGTTCGCCGACCGGCGCGCCTACGACCTCTTGCGCTCCGTGCACGCCGTCCCGTTTCGCGATTCGGTGGGCTTCGCGCTGCTGGCCGAGAACGCCGCCGTGTCGAGCGGCAATCTCTTCTTCGCGCGCGATTTCGGCGTGGCGCTCGAAGGATTCCGCGACTACCGCTTCAACCACGACTGGGACTTCTGCCTCCGCGCGATGCGGAAGGCGGAGCCGGTCTTCGTTGAGAAGCCGCTGTATCGCTATCGGCTGCACGGCGCCAACACGATCACGGCGTCGCCCGAGGGCGCGCGCGAGGAAGCGGCCGCGATCTGCCGCGACTACCTGCGCTGGGCCACGTCCGTCGCGGCGCCGGAGAACCCGTTCGCCCCCGCCGTCGCTGCGTGGGGCGCACTGTTAGTCAACGCGGTCCTGCGCGAGGGCATGGGGCACCTGATCGACGTCGAGGCGCTTCGGCAGCTCGCGTTGACCGGCACGTTCGGCGCGGCGGTCGGTGCGCGGGGGCCCGCGCCGGAGGACGAGCGCCTGGGAGAAGGCACACGATGAAGATCACGCCCGCCGGAATCCGCTGGCTCGACGACGACGAGCATCGAGTCCTGCGCTGCGCGGGCTGCGGGGTCACCGGCCCTCAGCGGCCGCTGCTGACGGTGCCGTCGATGGCGCCGCCCAACACGCTGCTCACGCTCGCGCGCTGCCCGCGTTGCGGCACCTGCAACTACGATCCGCCGGGCATCGCCGACTTTGCCGACATCGGGCAGGCGCGGGATGATTTCTGGCGCTTCTACGTCGAGGTTGGCGGCGGCGTGTGGGAGACGATCTGGCCGGTTCGCGCCGAGCGCACGCCGGGACGGCGCACGCTGCTCGACGTCGGCTGCGGCTTCGGCTTCGCCGTCGACTTCTGGCGGCGAAGCGTCGGGGGCGAGGCCGTGGGCGTCGAGCTGGCCGACTACGGTCAGATCGGCGCACGCGCGCTCGACGTCACCGTGTACGACCAGCTGCTGCAGGACTGCGCGCCGCTCGCGGGCCGCACGTTCGACGTCGTGTACGCCTCGGAGGTGATCGAGCACGTGCCAGACCCCCGCGCGTTCGTCGCGCTGCTCGCGCGCTACGTGGCGCCCGCCGGCGTGCTCGTGCTGACCACACCCGCAGCGGAGTACGTGACCCCGGCCTCGCATCTCCCGACCGTGCATGCCGCGCTGGCGCCGGGCTTCCACGGGTTCCTGCTGAGCGCGCAGGCGTTCGCGGACACGGCGCGCCGCTCCGGCTTCGCGCACGTGGACGCGCGCGTGTTCGGCGAGCGCCAGATGCTTTGGGCGTCGCGCGCGCCGCTCGACGTCGATCCGAGTCCGGTGCCGATGCTGCCCGAGATCCACTCGTACCTCGAAGGTCGTCTCGCCATCCTGGATCCTCCGTCTCCCGTGTGGCAGGGACTTGCCTACCGCTACGTGAAGGAGCTCGTCAACTCGGCGCGCTTCGACGAGGCGAAGGCGATCGCCGCGCGGCTCGTGCGCGCGATCGAAGGCACGTACGGGTCCGCCATCACGGACCCGGCCGCGGTCGTCGCGCGGCTCGAGCGCTGTTCCGAGCTCGCGGAAGCGGGCCGAGTCATGCCGTACTTCCTGCCGAACCTGTACTTCTTCCTGGGGGCGCTCGCCCAGCACGCGGACCGCGACGCCGCGCGCGCGAACGATTTCTATGCGGGCTCGGTGGCCAGCACGCTCGAGCTGGCGCGCTTCGGCTCCGTGTTCATCCTCGAGGCGCTGTCACTGCTGTGGGAGGCGCGCGCGCGGATCGCGGAGCTGGCGCTCGCGCAGGGAGACCTCGCGGGCGGCGCCGCGCTCTTCGCCCGGCTCGCGCGCGAAGGAGGGGAGTGCACCGAGGACAACGGCTTTGCCCAGGCTTCGCAGGATCTGCTCGAAGCGACTATTCCGCGGCTC
>DASQBO010000108.1:0-1945 GCA_035635175.1 Casimicrobiaceae bacterium
GGCGACGTGGGGATGGGCGAAAGATCGGGCCTGGGCCTCGGCCTGACGCTCGTGAAGACGCTGGTCGAGATGCACGGCGGGAAGGTGACCGCGCGCAGCGCGGGGAGGGAGCAGGGAAGCGAGTTCACCGTCGTCCTGCCGGTCGTCGCGCACGCGGTCGCCGAGGCTGCCACGACGACCACACGGTCGCCGCAGGCCGGCGGACGCCGCGTGCTGATCGTCGACGACAACCGCGACGCCGTGGATTCGCTCGCGGAGCTCCTGCGGATGTTCGGCTACGACGTAGAGACCGCGTACGACGGCCGCACCGCGGTCGACGCGGCTTCCCGTTTCCGGCCCGAAATCGCCGTCCTCGACATCGGCATGCCGCAGGTCGACGGCTACGCGACCGCCCGCGCCCTCCGCGGGCAACCCGGCGGCCGCGACGTGCTGCTCGTCGCGATGACGGGCTGGGGCCAGGCCGAGGACAAGCGGCGAGCGATGGAGGCGGGGTTCGACGCGCACCTCGTCAAGCCCGTCTCGTTCGATGCGCTGCTCGAGGTCTTCGCGGGCGACCGCCAGGACGAGCGGGGGGCACGTGCCCAGGGCTCGGTCGTTCCGTTCGCCAAGGGAACGCCGCGCAAGTCGGGTCACCGCGCGTAGGCGGGGCCGAGCCCTTCGCGACGCGAGCGATGCCCTCGCCGACGTGAGGGAAAAGGACTGGCGACGAACGTCCGCAGTTGTAGGACAATTGTCGGGCGCCGCCTACGGCGGAAACCGTTCCGTGCCGACACCGCAATCAGACGAGCGAAGGCATGCTCTGCACTCCCCAACCGCGGCGGAGGGATCATGGCCGACGACCTTCAGCGGATGACCTCGCCGGACCGGTCGAGCGTGACGCTGGACCAGGAACGCGAGCGGCGCTACTGGGCGCACAAGTTCGGAGTCACCGAGGAGGAACTCCGACGAGCGGTCGAAGCGGTGGGGCCCAAGCCGTCGTTCGTGGAGCGCTGCCTTCGCACGAGCGGCTAGCGCGTGGCCCCCGCACCGGCCAGGGGCGCGGGTGACGCATGCTGCTGACCGCGCTCTCGGCCGTCTCGCGTCGCGTGGGCGCGCTCCCGTCGCGCAACGCCAAGGTGGTGCAGATCGCCGCGTTGCTCCGGCGACTCGCACCTGACGAGGTCGAGATCGGAGCTTCCTGGCTGTCCGGGACTCTCCGCCAGGGCCGAAGCGGCATCGGCTACGCGCTCATCCGCGACGCGCGTCCCCCGACCTTTGCCGCGACGCCGTCGCTGACGCTCGCCGAGGTCGACGCCGCGCTCGGGCGGATCGCGGACACGCGCGGCCCGGGCTCGGCAAGGGCGCGCGTGCGGCTCCTGGCGGGGCTCCTGTCGCGTGCGACGGCGGACGAATACGAGTTCCTCACGCGACTGGTCCTGGGCGAGCTGCGGCAGGGTGCTCTCGATGGCCTGATGATCGACGCCGTGGCGGCCGCGGCGGGGGTCCCGGTCAAGGCCGTCCGCCGCGCGGCCATGGTCGGCGGCGGCATCGTCGCGGTCGCGCACAGCGCGCTGGGCGAGGGCGGCTCCGCGCTCGGCCGCCACGCGATGGCGGTCTTCGCCCCCGTCGCGCCGATGCTTGCGCAAGCCGCCGACGACGTCGAGAGCGCGATGCCGCCCCGCGGCATGGCTGCGCTCGAGTGGAAGCTCGACGGCGCGCGCATCCAGGCGCACAAGCGTTGGGGCGAGGTGCGGATCTACTCGCGCACCGGCAAGGACGTCACGGCCGCCGTCCCGGAAGTCGTCGCGGCCGTGCGTGATGCCGACGCGCACACGTTGATCCTCGACGGCGAGGCGATCGCGCTCAAGCCCGACGGTGCGCCGTACCCGTTCCAGGAGACGATGAGCCGCTTCGGCCGCGTTCTCGACATCGACGAAATGCGGAAGCGCTATCCGCTGTCGGTCTT
>DASQBO010000109.1:0-4802 GCA_035635175.1 Casimicrobiaceae bacterium
GCAGGAGCTCGGCGAAATCGACGACGCCCTCGCGCTGGCACATCGCCTCGTAGAGCGCGTAGTACTCGACCAGGCGCCGCGCGAAGGCGTCGCCCGCCTCGACCTGGTTCGGGCGCTGCCCCTGCTCCTTCGCCTCCGCGATGAACTGCTGCAGCTGCCGCGGCGGATAGCGCTCCCCGTCGAGACCGTGCGCCTTGTACATGCGCTTGATCAGCGCGAGCTGGTCCTGCGTGTCCATGATCTGGAACAGTTGCGGCAGTCCGGCGTCGCGGTAGTGCGCGCGGAGCATCCGGTTGCACAGGCCGTGGAACGTGCCGATCCACATGCCGCGGATGTTGACCGGCGTCATCGCGGAAAGCCGCGTCAGCATCTCCTTCGCGGCCTTGTTCGTGAACGTGACGGCGAGGATCGACAGCGGCGAAGCCTGCCCGGTCGCGAGGAGCCACGCGATGCGCGTGGTCAGCACGCGCGTCTTGCCGCTGCCCGCGCCCGCGAGGATCAGTGCCGAGACGTGCGGCAGCGTGACCGCGGCCCGCTGCTCCGGATTGAGGTGATCGAGAAGGGACGACGACATGGCGATCGCCTGCGGGCGCCGCCCGCAGGGAACAGGCGCCCTGCGCGAACAGCCGCAGGAGCGCAACCAAACGAGCGTTCGATTATACGTGCGCGGCGCGCGGGCCCAACCAGGGCGCGCGGCCAAAAAAAGGCCCGGGTGTTGCGCCCGGGCCCTCCGGCAGAATCGCCGGCGCCGTTACAGGTGATGTCCTGCAAGAGCGAAGGCCCGATCCTGCTTCCGTCGCGCCCTTGCGCGAGATCGCCGGCGAGCGCGCCCTCCGGCAATTCGCGGCCCTCCGTCTGCGAACCTTTCCGCACAAGCGAATCGCGGGCCAACACGCGCGCATACGGCAAAACAAGGGGTTGAGCCGGGCCCGTGCGGCGAGCGCCCGGGCACTGTAAGCGCTCTCGACAACCCCCGCGGAGGCTCGCCCGGTGCGGACGCTATAATTCGCACCTCCCCGTGCGTGCCGAATTGGCTGCCGCGGACTCCCGCCTGATGCCCCCCGCACCCCTCGCCGCACCGACCGCGCATTCCGCGACCACGCGCGCGTTCGTCCAGTGGATCCGGCTCGCCGCGCCTTATATCCACGCGTTCCGCGGGCGGACGTTCGTCATCGCGTTCGGCGGCGAGGTCGTCGCCGACGACACCTTCCTCGGCATCATCCACGACCTGAACCTCCTGCACAGCCTCGGCGTGCACATCGTGGTCGTGCACGGCTCGCGGCCGCAGATCGAGTCGATCCTCGCGCAGCAGGGAATCGAGAGCCGCTACGCGTTCGGTCTGCGCATCACCGACGCCGAGACGATGGACTGCGTCCTCGAGGCCGGCGGCCAGGTGCGGAGCCGCATCGAGGCCCTGCTCTCGCTCGGCATCGCGAACTCGCCGATGGCGGGCGCCCGGATCCGCGTGTCGTCGGGCAACTTCATCACCGCGAAGCCGCTCGGCGTCGTCGACGGCGTCGACATGTTGCTCACGGGCGAAGTCCGCCGCGTCGACCACGACGCGATCCGGCAGCGCCTCGACGACGGCGACATCGTCATCATCTCGCCGCTCGGCTACTCGCCCACCGGCGAGATCTTCAACCTCGCCCTCGAGGAGGTCGCCACGCAGGTCGCCGTGCGCCTGGGCGCGCACAAGCTCGTGTTCCTGATGGAAACCGAGGGCGTGCGCGACGGCCGGCGGCGGCTTCTGACCGAGCTCTCGACCCGCGACGCCGAGGCGGTGCTCGCCGGCCGCGGCAAGCTGCCCGCCGACGTCCGCCACTACCTGCCGTGCGCGATCCGGGCCTGCGACAACGGCGTGCGGCGCGCGCACCTGATCAGCCGGCACCTCGACGGCGCGCTCCTCCTCGAGCTCTTCACGCGCGACGGCGTCGGCACGATGATCGCGGCGGCGCCGCTCGCGAACATGCGCAGCGCGACGATCGACGACGTCGGCGGCATCCTGTCGATCATCGAGCCCCTCGAGGAGGAAGGCGTCCTCGTGCGCCGTTCGCGCGAGCGCCTCGAGACCGAGATCGAGCGCTTCGTCGTCGCCGAATACGACAACGCGATCATCGGCTGCGCGGCGCTCTATGCCTTTCCCGAGGAGAAGGCCGGCGAGCTCGCGGCGCTCGCGGTGCACCCCGACTTCCGGCGCGAGGGCTACGGGGAAGCGCTGATGCACGAGATCGAGGCGCGCGCGCGCAGGCTCAAGCTCGCCGAGCTCTTCGTGCTCACGACGCGCACGTCGCAGTGGTTCCTCGAGCGCGGCTTCCACACGGCGACGATCGCCGACCTGCCGCGGCAGAAGCAGGCGCTCTACAACTATCAGCGCAAGTCGCAGGTCTACCGCAAGAGGCTCTAGGAGATTCCATGGCAAGAATGATCCAGTGCGTGAAGCTCGGCCGCGAAGCCGAGGGACTCGACTTCCCGCCTTATCCCGGCGAGCTCGGCAAGCGGATCTACGAGAGCGTCTCGAAGGAGGCGTGGGCGGCGTGGCTCAGGCACCAGACGATGCTCGTCAACGAGAACCGGCTGTCGCTCGCCGACCCGCGGGCGCGGAAGTGGCTCGCCGAGCAGATGGAGCAGCACTTCTTCGGCGCGGGCGCGGCGATGCCGTCGGGCTACGTCCCGCCCAAGGCGTAGCGCCGCCGCACCGCGTCAGCCTGCGGCCGGCTTGAGCCCGAGCACGCGGTACGCGGCGACGGGGCGCCGGAACCCCTTGAGCGTCAGCATCTCCGGCGGGCCCACGTCGACGATCGACTCCACGCCCGCGTACACGCGCTGCGAGGTCAGGATCTCGCCTCCCGCCGCCTCGCCGCACAGCCGCGCGGCGAGGTTCGTGACGGTGCCGATCGCGCTGTAGTCGAGCCGGCCCTCGAAGCCGATCGCGCCGATCGTCGCAAAGCCCTGCGCGATGCCGATGCCGAGCGCGAGCTCGTAGCCGCGCTTCACCCAGTCCTCCGCCTTGCGCCCCACGCCCTCGCGGATCGCGAGCGCCATCCTGAGCGCGCGCTCCGCGGGATTCGGCACCGGCAACGGGTCGTTGAACAGGATCGTCATCCCGTCGCCGGTGAAATGCTCGAGGGTCCCCTCGCTGGCGGTGACGAGCGCGCCGGTGATCTCGTGGTACTCGCGCAGCACGCCCATCACTTCCTCCGGCTCGGCGACCTCGGCGAACGCCGTGAAGCCGCGGAGGTCGAGGTAGACCACCGTGATCTCGCGACGGTGGCTCTTGAGCGGATCCTCGGTGCCGCCGTTGACGATCAGCTCCGCGAGCTGCGGCGAGAAGAAGCGGCGCAGGCGTCCCACGCGCTCGAGCTCGGCGACCTGCTCCGCGACGCGCCGCTCGAGCGAGGCGTTGAGCGCCTTCACCTCGTTCGCGAGCGCCTCGCCCGTGTCGTGCAGCCGCTTGATGCGCAGCATCGAGCGCACGCGCGCGGCGAGCGCGGCGTGGTCGACGGGCTTCGTCAGGTACTCGTCGCCGCCGGCCTCGAGCCCCGCGACGACGTCGCGCGAGTCGGCCATCGCGGTCACCATGATGATCGGCGTGAACGGGAACGAGGCGTCCGCCCGCAACCGGCGGCACACCTCGAAGCCGTCGAGCTTCGGCATCATCACGTCGAGCAGGATCAGGTCCGGCGTCTGCGCCCGGGCGGCGGCCAGACCCTCCTCGCCGTCCGCGGCGGTGACGATCTCGTAGCCTTCCGCGGTCAGCCGCGTCGCGAGGACCTTGACGTTCGTCGGGTTGTCGTCGACGATGAGGATTCGGGCGGGTGTTCTCATCGGCGCGGCCTTCGGCGGCTAATATAAGTCCTCGTCCCGGGATCGACAAGGAAACGGCAGCGGCCACCGTGCAAGCCCCGCTCCAAAATTCGGCGTCGGAGGAGGTCCCGGAAATCAAGATCGAACAGCTCGCCGAGCTCGTCCAGAGCCGGACGCCGCTGCGGCTGCTCGTGCGCTGGGTCGCGGGCATCCGCGCCTCCGTGCACACCAAGCTGCTGGCGGCGTTCCTGATCGTCACCGCGCTCTTCATCGCGATGGCGCTCGTGAGCCTGCAGACGCTCGTCAACGCGACGCGGCAGAGCCAGCTGCTCGACGAGGCGCACGAGCTCGTGAGCCTCGCGCAGCAGAGCGAGCACGCGCTCGCGCGCCAGATGCACTTCACCGACCTCGCGCTCCTCTCGCAGGACGAGGTCGCCATCTCCAAGATCCTGCGCGAGAACAACCGCTTCAACGACCGCCTGGCGAAGGTCGAGGCCGCCGGAACCGCCGATCCCGCGCTGGTCGAGCAGATCCGCACGACGCAGGACGAGGCGATGGCCGTCGTCGCCGACATGGCCAACGCGATCCGCGACGGCAAGCTCGGCCCGGCCACGGGCGCGCTCCTTCACCGGCAGGAGCGGCTCGACGGCGAGATCACCGCCCAGGTCGGCCGGCTGGTCGCGGCGCAGCAGGACCGGATGGCGCGGCTGCGCGACGCAGTCACCGCGGCGAACCGGCGGTCGCTGATCCTGACCTCGGCCTTCGGCGTGAGCGCCGTCGTGTTCGCGCTTCTCTGCGGATTCGTCATCTCGTGGTCGTTCATCCTGCCGGTGCGCGAGGCGCAGGGTTTCCTCGACAAGGTCGCCGCGGGCCGGTTCGGAGGCCGCATCCGGGTTCCGAACCGCGACGAGTTCGGCACGCTCGCCGAGCGGATCAACCACATGAGCCAGGAGCTCCACCGCTTCGACAGCGAGCAGCGCCGCGCAGCGGCCGAGCTC
>DASQBO010000110.1:0-11805 GCA_035635175.1 Casimicrobiaceae bacterium
GCCGGCTTGTAGTTGAAGAGCAAGGGCGGAATGTCGCCCTTGCGGACTTTCGCATCCGGAATGTCGATCGGCGACTGCAGCTGTCCCGTCCCGCAGGTCGCGTTGTCCTTGCCGAGCTTGCCCCATTTCGCGGGGCCGTTCGCGCCGGCGTAGGACCAGGTGGTCTCCGCGGCGAGGCCGGGCGCCGCGACGCTCCACACCGCTGCGGCGACGATCAAGGCAATTGAAATCCCGACACTTCGTCTCATAGGATGTCCCTTTCTTCGCGGGGGCTCGATTCGGCGGCGCCCCCTGTCCCTGGCAAGGAAGCCCTCCCGGCTCGGCGCGAAGCATACCGCAACCGCGGATTCGGCGTCGGCCCCTCAAGGCGCGACGACAACCCTTGCGATCATGCCGTCCTTGTAATGGCCCGGCTCGTTGCAGAACAGGACGTAGGTTCCGGGTCCGAGGTTCAGCGTCAGCTTGCCGGTCGCGCCCGGCGCGAGATCGGCGATTTCGCCGAGGCGGCGAACGTCGCTCTCCTTGACGCGGTCGTGCTTCGCGTCGAACGGCAACGCGCCGCTCTTGTGCACTACGACGACCTCGTGCATCAGCGACTTCGACTCGTTGACGGCCTCGAACGTGACGCGCCCCGGCTTGACCTGCGCCGGGTCCACGCCGATGCGCATGTGGGAGATGGACGGGTCTATCGTCGAGTCCTGCAGCTTGAGCCCGACGACCTGCGCGGGGGTGGCTGCGGCAGAGGCCGCCGCGAACAGGAGGAGGGGAAGCACGAGGGTGCCGGCAGATTGAGCTCTCATCGGAAGTATTCCAGTCAGGTTGGTGAGAAATACGCTTAAGCCGGGAGGCTGCGCGACCGATTGGAGCGCTCCCCGCGGAAACAGTTCCCCGGTGCGCTGGCCGACGCGCGGCACGCAAGACGCGGGTCGACGCCGCCAGGGCGATGCGCGCTATCTCGTGCGTGCGCGCTCGGCCGCGGTCCAATCGGCGATCTGCTGGTCGAGAACGTCGAGCGGCAGGGCCCCGTTGTCGATCACCGCGTTGTTGAAGCGGCGGAGGTCGAACCGGTCGCCCAGCTCGGCGCGGGCCCTCGCCTGAAGGGCCTTGATCCTCAGTTCGCCGATCTTGTAGGCCGTCGCGAGCGCCCTCCCCGGCTGCACCGACGCGAGCGCGGCAAACAGCGGAACGACCCCGAAGCGCGCGACGGAACGCCGCCCGGTCACGCCGCGTTCAACTCTTCGGCCGCTTGTCGACGACGCGCTTCGCCTTGCCGAGCGAGCGCTCGATGCTTCCCGGCGGCACGACGCGCACGTCGGCCGTCACGCCGACGAGACTCTTGATCAGGTGGGCGAGCTTCTTGCCGGCGGTGTCCCCGTCGGCCGCGCCGGCCGCGGGCGATCGCTCGACCTCGACCGCCATCTCGTCGAGATGGCCGGGACGCGTGATGACGAGCTGGTAGTGCGGCTCGAGCGCCCGATCCTTCAGGATCAGCTCCTCGACCTGCGTCGGGAACACGTTGACGCCGCGGATGATCAGCATGTCGTCCGAGCGGCCCGTGATCTTCTCCATCCGGCGCATCGACCGCGCCGTCGGCGGCAGGAGCCGCGTGAGATCCCGCGTCCGGTAGCGGATCATCGGCAGCGCTTCCTTGGTGAGCGACGTGAACACGAGCTCGCCCTTTTCGCCTTCGGGCAGAACCGCGCCGGTCTCCGGGTCGATGATCTCGGGGTAGAAGTGGTCCTCCCACACCGTGAGCCCGTCCTTGGTCTCGATGCACTCCTGCGACACTCCTGGGCCGATGATCTCGGAGAGCCCGTAGATGTCGATCGCGTCCATTGCGAGCTTGCTCTCGATCGCCGTCCGCATCGCCGGCGTCCAGGGCTCGGCCCCGAAGATGCCGATCCTGAGCGAGGTCTTGCGCGGGTCGATCCCCTGCCGCTCCATCTCCTCGGCGATCGCCAGCATGTACGACGGCGTCACCATGATGATGTCGGGCTTGAAGTCCGCGATGAGCTGGACCTGCCGCTCGGTCATGCCGCCCGACATCGGGATCACCGTCGCGCCGAGCTTCTCGGCGCCGTAGTGCGCGCCGAGCCCGCCGGTGAAGAGGCCGTAGCCGTACGCGACGTGGACGATGTCGCCCGAGCGGCCGCCGGCAGCGCGGATCGAGCGCGCCATCACCGTCGCCCAGGTGTCGACGTCCTTCGCCGTGTAGCCGACGACGGTGGGCTTTCCGGTCGTGCCGGACGACGCGTGGATGCGCACGACCTTCTCGCGCGGCACAGCGAACATGCCGAAGGGGTAGTTGTCGCGAAGGTCGTTCTTGACCGTGAACGGAAATCGCGCGAGGTCCGCGAGCGTCTTCAAGTCGCCGGGCTTGACGCCCGCGGCGTCGAACTTCTTCCTGTAGTGCGCGACGTTGTCGTAGGCGTGCTTCAGCGTCCACTTGAGACGCTCGAGCTGGAGCGCGACGAGCTCGCCGCGGCTCGCGGTCTCGATCGGCTCGAGATCGCCGGGGCCCGGTTTCTTCACAGGCATCCTGTCCTCCCCTTCTCTCCTTCACCGCGGTCAGATTCCACGACCGCGACCCGGACGACGACTCGCTTCATGGCGTTCCCTCCCCCTCGACGACGTGGCCCTTGATCCGGTAGCTCTTGCCGCGAAAGAGCGCGATCGTCTCGCCGCGCTGGTTCCCGACCTCGATGTCGTAGACGCCCGTGCGCCCCGCCATGCTGCGCTCGTGGGCGACCGCGGTCAGCACGTCGCCCTCGCGCGCCGGCGCGAGGAATTCGATCGCGCAGCCCGAGGCGACGGTGTTCAGGTTGTAGCTGTTGCACGCGTAGGCGAACGCGCTGTCGCAGAGCGTGAAGATGAACCCGCCGTGGCAGATCGCATGGCCGTTCAGCATGTCCGCGCGGACGGTCATCGCCAGCTCGGCGCGCCCCGGGGCCACGCCGACGAGGCGCATGCCGAGCGCCTGCGTCGCCGTGTCGCGGGGCCACATGCTCGCCGCGACGCGCTCCGCGAGAGCTTGCGCGTCCGCGGGCGAAAGCGCCGGATGGTGCTCACCCACCGAGCGTTCCCCCTGTCGCAGCCCGGCGCGCGACGAGCGGCGAAACGCGGTAGCGGTCCTCGCCGTAGTGCGACGCGAGGTTCGCGATCACGTCGCGGACGGTCGCGGCGCCGATTGCGTCGCCCCACGCGAGCGGGCCGTGGGGATAGTTGACGCCCTGCTTCATCGCGAGGTCGATGGCGCCGGGCGACGCCACCCGCTGGACGACCGCGTCGGCCGCCTCGTTCGCGAGCGCGGCCACGGTGCGCATCACGGCGAGCCCCGCGACGTCGTCGAGCAGGCTCACCGCGATCCCGGCGGCCGAGATCGCTCCGACCGCCGCGTTGCACGCATCGTCGCCGCAGCAATCCGCGCGCGCGACGGCGAGTCGTTTCGCCGCCGCGTAGTCGCGGGCGAGATCGAACAGCACGAGGTCGCGGACGCCGGTCGCGACGGCGCGCGAGGTCGCCGTGCGGCCATCGGTCAGCGCGAGCCACGCGCCGCCGCCCTTCCCGGGAACGTGGATCGCGCCCGGCGGAAAGCGCGAATCCGCGCGCTCGCGCCCCACGCCGACGCCCGCCGCCGCGATGCGGTCGGCGAGCGGCGAGGCAATGCCGAGATCGCCGTGCACCGTCACGCCCGAGGGCGCCCGCGCCGGCGCCTCCGTCCGCGCGGCGGGCTTCGGCGCATCCGGCGCGTAGTCGTAGAAGCCGCGCCCCGACTTGCGTCCGAGCCACCCCGCGGCGACCAGCTCCTGCTGGCGGATCGACGGCGCGTAGCGCGGATCGCGGAAGTACGCTTCCCAGATGCTGCGCGTGACCGCGAAGTTGACGTCGAGCCCGATCAGGTCCATGAGCTCGAACGGGCCCATCCGGAAGCCTCCGGCTTCGCGCAGCACCGCGTCGAGCGTCGCCGCGTCCGCCGCCCCCTCGTGCAGGAGGCGCAATCCCTCGCCGTAGAACGGCCGCGCGCAGCGGTTGACGATGAATCCCGGGGTCGAGCTCGCGTGCACCGGTGCCTTGCCCCACGCGGCCGCGGTGGCGAACGCCATCGCGGCGACCTCGGGTGCCGTCGCGAGCCCGCTGACGATCTCGACCAGCGGCATCACCGGCGCCGGGTTGAAGAAGTGCATGCCGACGAGCCGGCCGGGGTGCGCGAGGCCCGCGGCGAGCTCCGTGATCGAGAAGGACGACGTGTTCGTCGCGAGGATGCACTCGGGCGTGACGACGTTTTCCAGCCGTTCGAAGAGCTCGCGCTTGGCCGCCGCGTCCTCGACGATCGCCTCGACGACGAGCTGCGCGACGCACGCGTCCGGCAGCGTCACGACGCTCGTGAGCCGACCGGCGGCGGCGTCCGCGTCGGCCTGTGCGAGACGGCCCTTCGCCGCCAGCTTCGCGAGCGCCTGCGCGATGCCGGTCTTCGCAGCGTCGGCGGCGCCGAAGCGCGTGTCGTGGAGCTGGACCTTGTGGCCGGCCAGCGCCGCGACCTGGGCGATCCCCGCCCCCATCGCCCCCGCGCCGATCACGGCGACGGTCGCGTCGGCAGGCAGCGCAGCGGCCATGGGTGGCTCGGGCTCAGCGACCGCTGAACTTCGGCGGACGCTTGGCCATGAACGCGGCGACGCCCTCGCGATAGTCGTCGGAGGCGCCGAGCTCCCGCATGAAGTCGCGCTCGAGGTCGAGCTGCGCCTCGAGCGAGTTGCCGGCGCTCGCGTAGAGCGCCTGCTTCGTCCGGGCGAGGCCGCGCGTCGGCGCCTGGGCGAAGTGAGACGCGAGCCGATCGACGGTCGCCGCGAGCTCCGCGTCGTCGACGCACTGCCAGATGAGCCCCCACGCCGCCGCCTGCTCGGCGGTGATCTTGTCCCCCAGGAGCGCGATGCCCATCGCGCGCGCGGTGCCGGCGAGGCGAGGCAGGAAGTACGTGCCTCCGGTGTCGGGGACGAGGCCGAGCTTCGCGAACGCCTCGATGAACGTCGCCGATTTCGCGGCGATGACGAGGTCGCACGCGAATGCCAGGTTCGCGCCGGCTCCCGCCGCGACGCCGTTGACGGCGCAGACCACGGGCATCGGCAGCGAGCGCAGCCCGAGCACGAGCGGCTTGTAGTTGCGCTCGATCGACGCCCCGAGATCGACCGGGGCGTCGCCGGCTGCGACCGCGCGGTCGGACAGGTCCTGCCCCGCGCAGAAGCCGCGCCCCGCGCCGGTGAGAACCAGGACGCGCGCGCTCGCGTCGCCGCGGACGCGGCCAAGCGCGTCGCGCACCTCGGCGTGCATCGCGTCGTTGAAGCTGTTGAGGCGGTCGGGCCGGTTGAGCGTCAGCCGCGCGACGCCGCCGTCGGTGCCGAGGAGGATGTGCTCGTAGCCCATGCCCGCGCCTCCCCGCGGGCTAGACGTGCCGCCGGTGCTGGACGACGCGGAAGCGCGAGGCGACGTACGCCGCGTCGGTCAGCGCCGCGTTCGCGGCCGGATTGGCGCCCGTCCCGTGATAGTCGGAGAACGCTGCCGACTGGTTCACGTAGACGCCGCCCGTCAGGTTGATCGACAGCGCGACGCCGGCGTCCTCGGCCACCTGCACGGCACGGTCGATCACGTCGTCGCGCGTCGAGTAGACGGACAGGGTCAGCGCTCCCTTGCGCTCGATCGCGTCCTTCGCGATGGCGAGGCTCTGCGCGGTGTCCTTGGTGGCGATCACGAAGGCGATCGGGCCGAACCACTCCTCGAGGTACTTGCCCGATTCCGCCGCGGAAAGCTTGACGATCAGCGGCGTGCGGATCGTCGCGTCGGGGAACTGCGGATGCGCGATCGACCGCATGTCGAGCACGATCGGTCCCAGCGCGCGCGCGGCGTCGATCCGCTTCAGCACGTCGTCGTTCACGACCGCCCCCAGGAACTCCACCGCGCGCACCGGATCGGCGAGGAGCTTCTGCACGCCCTCGGCGAGTTCCGCGGCGATCTGGTCGAAGGTCAGATGCCCGTCGGCGGTGTCGATGCCGCCTTCGGGGATGTAGATGTTCTGGGGCGCCGTGCACATCTGCCCGGTGTAGAGCGAGAGCGAGAACGCGACGTTGCGCACGAGCCCCTTGAAGTCGGCCGCGGAGTCGACGACGATCTGGTTGACCCCGGACTTCTCGGTAAAGACGTGCGCCTGGCGCGCGTTCGCCTCGAGCCAGTTGCCATTGGCCGCGCTGCCGGTGAAGTCGATCAGCTTGACGTCGGGCCGCAGCGCGAGCTTCTGCGCCGTGTCGTCTCCCGCTGCGTGCGCGACGAGCGTGACGACGTTCGGGTCGAAACCCGCTTCGGCCAGCACCTCGCGCGCGATCTTGACGGTGAGCGCGAGCGGCAGGACCGCCGCCGGGTGCGGCTTGACGACAACGGCATTGCCGGTCGCGAGGTCGGCGAAGAAGCCGGGAAAGCCGTTCCACGTCGGGAACGTCGTGCAGCCGATGACGAGACCGACGCCCCGAGGGACGACGCGGAAACGCTTCTCCATCCGCAGCGGCTCGTTCTTGCCCTGCGGCTTCTCCCAGTGCGCCTTCGACGGAACGCGGCGCATCTCGTCCCACGCGTAGGCGACCGCCTCGAGGCCCCGATCCTGCGCGTGCGGGCCGCCCGCCTGGAACGCCATCATGAACGCCTGACCCGTCGTGTGCATCACGGCGTTGGCGTAGAGGAAGCTCTGCCGGTTGATCCGCGCGAGCGTCTCGAGGCACACGCCGACCCACGCCTCCGGCCCCGCCGCGCGCCAGCCCGGCTGCGCCTTCGCGATCGCCGCGAACAACGCCTCGAGGTCGGCCTTCGGATAGGTGATGCCGAGCGGGATCCCGTAGGGCGATCGCTCGTTGCCGACGGCGCCGACCGTGCCCGGCTGCTCGAGCGGGAACGGCTTGTTCAGGAGGGCGTCGAACGCCGCCTTGCCGGCCTCGGCCGAGCCTTCGCCGTAGACCTTGGGGCTCGCGGACTCCGGATACGGGCTCCAGTAGCCGCGCTCGGCAATCGCCCGGAGCGCGCGCTCGAGGGTTTCGCGGTGGCGTTCGAACAGGGGATGCGGCACGAGGATCCTCCTACGATGGCGATTACTCTAACACCGGCGACGGACGGC
Source organism: Casimicrobiaceae bacterium (assembly GCA_035635175.1). Lineage (GTDB taxonomy): Bacteria > Pseudomonadota > Gammaproteobacteria > Burkholderiales > Casimicrobiaceae > CAIWHR01. The sequence goes on from DASQBO010000110.1 coordinate 7,151, forward strand.
AGCGCCGCGGCCGTCCGTCGTTCCCGCGAAGAGCCTGCCCGCGAGGGCGACGAAAGCGAGACCCAGGACGTCTTGCGCGCATTCGACTATGCGGCCTGGTCGTAGTCGACCGTGACCTTGTCCGAAGCAGGATAGCTCTGGCAGGTGAGCACGAAGCCGCGCGCGACCTCGTAGTCCTCGAGCGCGAAGTTGACGTCCATGTCGGCCTCGCCGGCGACGAGTTTCGCGCGGCAGGTCGAGCAGACGCCGCCCTTGCACGAATACGGAAGCTCGATCCCGGCGCGGAGCCCCGCCTCGAGGATGCTCTCCCTGCCCTTCTCGAGCGTGAACGTGCGCGTCGCGCCGTCGAGGATCACGGTTACCTCGCACTCGGTGTGCCCCGGCTCGGGGGCCTTCCCCGGCTTGTGCTCGTGCTTCGGGATGCTCGCGGCGAACCGCTCGATCCGCACCTTCGACTCCGGGTAGCCGCGCGCGGCGAGCGCTTCGGCCACCGCCCGCATCATCCCGTCGGGCCCGCAGAGGTAGACCGCGTCCACGTGGTCGAGGTCCACCCAATGCGCGAGCAGCGCGTCGGCCTTCTCGCGGTCGATGCGACCGTGCAGCAGCGGGATGTCCTGCGCCTCGCGCGAGAGCACGTGGACCAGGTTGAAGCGCGCGAGATACGTGTCCTTGAGCGCGGCCAGCGCCTCGCGGAACATGACGGTGCCCGAGGCGCGGTTGCCGTAGAAGAGCGTGAATTCGGACGCGGGCTCGCTCGCGAGCGTCGTCGCGATGATCGACACCAGCGGCGTGATCCCGCTGCCGGCCGCGAAGCCCACGTAATGGCTGGCCCGGGCAGGATCCGACGCGACGCCGAAGTGGCCCATCGGCGGGGTCACGTCGAGCGACACGCCGGGCGCGAGTTTCTCGTTGGCCCAGGTCGAAAACAGCCCGCCGGGGCTGCGCTTCACCGCGATGCGGAGCGTCCCCTCCTGCACGGGCGAGCAGATCGAGTACGAGCGGCGGACGTCCTGCCCGTCGATCGTCGCGCGCACGGTGAGATGCTGGCCGGCGGCGAAGCGGAACTGCGGCGCGAGCGCTGCCGGCACGTCGAAGGTGAGCGCGACGGCGTCGCGCGTCTCGCGTTCGACCGCGGCGACCCGCAGGGGGTGGAACTTGCTCATCGCGGCCGATCGTCGCCCCCGCGGAGGCGGGGACCCAGCGACGTTGAACGACACTGGATTCCCGCCTGCGCGGAAATGACGGAAGCCCTGGACGCCCGCGCCATCAGTGCGGCTTGAAGTAGTCGAACGGCTCGAGGCACGCTTCGCAGCGGTACTGCGCCTTGCACGCGGTCGAGCCGAAGCGCGACAGCAGCCGCGTCTGCTCCGAGCCGCAGCGCGGGCACGGTACGACGGGCGCCGGACGGCGGACCCGCAGGCCCGACGCGTCGACCGGAACCGGGGCGCCCGCCGTCGGCGGCGCGACGCCGAAGCGGCGGAGCTTCTCGCGCGCTTCCGGGGCGATCCAGTCCGTGGTCCACGGCGGCGCGAGCTGCGTCTCGAGCCGCAGCCGCGCGACGCCGGCCGCCGCGAGCGCGTCACGGATGCCGGCCATGATGAGCTCGGTCGCGGGGCAGCCCGAATACGTCGGCGTGACGCGGACGACGAGCGTCCCCGGATCCGCGCCCTCCCACTCGATCCCGCGCACGATGCCGAGCTCGACGACGGACACGACGGGAATCTCGGGATCGGGCACCGCGCCGAGCGCGCGCCAGATCGCCTCGATCGAGGGCGCGGGCGCGGCGGCCGCAGCCATGGCCGCCGTCGCCGCGACCGCCCGCTGCTCCGCGGTGGTCATCGCCGTCTCACCACTGCGCGCCCGGGTACGCGCGCTGCAGGAACTGCATCTCGGCCAGCAGGTACCCGAGATGCTCGGTGTGCACGCCCTCCTTGCCGCCCTTCTGCATGTGCGCGTCGGGCGGCACCGCGAGCGTGGCTTCGGCGAGCACGTGAGCCACGCGCTCCCGCCACGGCGCGGCGAGCGTCCGCACGTCGGCCAGGATGCCGGCGTCCGCAAGCGCCGTCTCGCCCGCGCCCGCCATGAACATCTCGCCGGTGTACGTCCACAGCGCGTCGACCGCCGCCTGCATCTTCGCGTGCGACTCGTCGGTCCCGTCGCCGAGGCGGATCACCCAGTCGGACGAGCGCTCGACATGATACGTGACCTCCTTCGCCGACTTCGCCGCGATCTCCGCGATGCGCGGGTCGCGCGAGCGCGAGAGTCCGCCGAGCGCGAGCTGGTGCCACGCGTCGAACAGGAACTGCCGCGCCATCGTGTCGGCAAAGTTGCCGTTCGGCTGCTCGACCAGGAGCAGGTTCCGGTACTCGCCGCCGTCGCGCAGGTACGCGAGCTGGTCCTCGTCGCGCCCCTTCCCGGCGTAGCGGGCCTCGACCTCGCCGGCGTACGCGTACCACAGGCGCGCCTGCCCGAGGAGGTCGAGGCCGACGTTGGTCAGCGCGAGGTCCTCCTCGAGGATCGGTCCCTTGCCGACCCAGGCTCCGAGGCGCTGCGCGAGCACGAGCGGCGAGTCCGCGAGCCGCAGCAGCGCCGTGAACAGCGCGCGATCGTCGATCGCGCTCACAGGTGCTTCACTTCGTCGGGCATCGGGAAGAACGTCGGATGCCGGTAGACCTTGCTGTTCGCCGGCTCGAACAGCGCCTCCTTGTCGCCCGGCGCGGAGGCGACGATGTCCGTCGAGCGCACGACCCAGATCGACACGCCTTCGTTGCGCCGCGTGTAGACGTCGCGTGCGTTCTTCACCGCCATCGCCGCGTCGGCCGCGTGCAGGCTGCCGACGTGCTTGTGCGCGAGCCCGTGCTGCGAGCGGATGAATATTTCCCACAACGGCCATTCGGTGCTCATCGAACCTCCTCAGGCGGCCTTCGCACGCTGCGCCTGCTTCTCCGCGTGCGCCATCGCGGCTTCGCGCACCCACGCGCCATCCTCCCACGCCTTCACGCGCGTCGCGAGCCGTTGCCGGTTGCACGGCCCGTTCCCCTTGATCACCTCGTAGAACTCGGTCCAGTCGATCGCGCCGAAATCGTAGTGGCCGCGCTCGGCGTTCCACTTGAGCTGCGGGTCCGGCACGGCGATGCCGAGGTAGTCCGCCTGCGGCACCGTCTGGTCGATGAAGCGCTGGCGCAGCTCGTCGTTCGAGAGGATCTTGATCTTCCACGCTGCCGACTGCGCGCTGTGCACGCTTTCGGCGTCGGGCGGCCCGAACATCATCACCGACGGCCACCACCAGCGGTTCAGCGCGTCCTGCGCCATCGCCTTCTGCTCGGGCGTGCCGCGGCAGAGGGCGAGCATGATGTCGTAGCCCTGCCGCTGGTGGAAGCTCTCTTCCTTGCAGATCCGCACCATGGCCCGCGCGTACGGGCCGTACGAGCAGCGGCAGAGCGGGATCTGGTTCATGATCGCCGCGCCGTCGACGAGCCAGCCGATCGCGCCGACGTCGGCCCACGTGAGCGTCGGGTAGTTGAAGATGCTCGAGTACTTGGCGCGCCCCGCGTGGAGGTCCTCGACCATCCTGTCGCGCGAGACGCCGAGCGTCTCCGCCGCCGCGTACAGGTAGAGCCCGTGGCCGCCCTCGTCCTGCACCTTGGCCATCAGGATCGCCTTGCGCTTGAGCGAGGGCGCGCGCGTGATCCAGTTGCCTTCGGGCAGCATGCCGACGATCTCGGAGTGCGCGTGCTGCGAGATCTGCCGGACGAGCGTCTTGCGGTACGCCTCCGGCATCGCGTCCTTGGGCTCGATCCGGACGTCGGCGTCGATGCGGGCCTGGAACGCGCGCTCGTCCGCCGTCATCTCGGCCGCGGTCGCGACCTTCTTCACGCCGGTGTCGACCATCTGCGCGTACATGGGGCTCCTCCCGGCCGGCGCGCCCGGCCTCTCGCGAGGGCGAAACGATACACTTTTCCGCCGACTCGTGCAAAGTGTGTATCATAATTTCATGGCGGCCCCGCTCTCGAACGCTCACCGCCCCGATCCGCAGGTCGCGCGCTGGATCGCGCGCGAGCTCGCGCAGGCCCGCCCGCGGGCGCCGTCGCTCATCATCACGGTCTGGGGCGACGCGATCGCCCCGCACGGCGGCGCGGTCATGCTGCCGGGGCTGATTCGCCTGCTCGCGCCCTTCGCCATCAACGAGCGGCGCGCCCGGACGAGCATCTTCCGGCTCAGCCGCGAGGGGTGGCTCGCCGCGCGCCGGATCGGCCGGCGGAGCCTCTACCGCCTCACGGCCGACGGCGCCCGCCGCTTCGAGCAGGCGTACCGGCGAATCTACGCGCCTCCGCTCGAGACGTGGGATGCCACTTGGGCTCTGGTCGTTGCGGACGGCCGAGGCGCCCGCCGCCGACGCGCACTGCGCGACCTGCTTCGCTGGGAGGGCTACGGCGTCTTCGGACCCGACGTCTACGCGCGGCCCGCGCAGCCGCCCATCGCACTGCCGGACGCCGCGAGCGCGGCGGCGAGAACCGGGCACCTCCTTGCCGTGCGCGCGCAGGACGACGCGACGCTGGGCGGCGGGTCGCTCGCGGCCGCGGCAGCCCGCGCCTGGGACCTGGCCGCCATCGCCGCCGACTATCGCCGCTTCCTGCGCCGCTTCGGCGGTGTCA
>DASQBO010000111.1:0-4886 GCA_035635175.1 Casimicrobiaceae bacterium
CTTCGCGATCGCCTCCTCGCGCGACAGCCGGACATCGAGCTCGACCAGCGGGATCGCGAGCGGGAAGAGCCGCCACGCGACGACCAGCGCAACCGCCGCCGCGGCCGCGTAAGCGATCCAGAACGCCGGACGGCGCGTCAGCGCGGGCATCGCGCCCGAACGTGATACAGGAATTGGGGAATCATGATCGAATCTGTATCACATTGCGCCGCGCGAGCGCCGCGACCTCGTCCGGGGCGAGCCCGAGCCGCGCCTGCAGCACGTCCGCCGTGTGCTCGCCCAGGAGCGGAGGCGGCTGGTCGTAGCCGAGCGGCGTCGCCGAGAAGACGAGCGGCGCGCGCACCTGCGGCACGGTGCCGGCGAGCGGGTGCGGGAGGTCGATCCGCATGCCGCGGGCGACGACCTGTGGATCGGCGAACACCTGGTCCATCCGGTTGATCGGACCGCTCGGGACGCCCAGCGGTTCCAGAGAGTCTAGCCAATCCTTCTGCGTCCGCGTCCGCACGACCGCGGCGATCATGGGCACCAGCACGTCGCGGTTGCGGACACGGTCGGCGTTCTTCGCGAAGCGCGGGTCCGCCGCCCACTCCGGCCGGCCGGCGACGCCGCAGAACTTCGCGAACTGCGCGTCGTTGCCGACGGCGAGGATCAGGTGGCCGTCGCGGCACGCGAACGTCTGGTACGGGACGATGTTCTGGTGCGCGTTGCCGATGCGGCCGGGTGGCGCGCCGGTCATGAGATAGTTGTGCGACATCGTCGCCATCAGCGCGACCGCGGAGTCGAGCAGGCAGCAGTCGATCCACTGCCCCGCGCCCGTCCGCTCCCGATGCGCGAGCGCAGCCTGGATCGCGACCGTCGCGTACATGCCGGTCATGAGATCGGTGATCGCGACCCCCGCCTTCTGCGGCCCGCCGCCTTCGAGCTCGTCGCGCTCGCCGGTGACGCTCATGAACCCGGACATCCCCTGGACGATGAAGTCGTAGCCCGCGCGATCCGCGTAGGGACCGTCCTGGCCGAAGCCCGTGATCGAGCAGTAGACGAGCCGCGGGCAGGACGGCGCGAGGCTCGCGTAGTCGAGCCCGTACTTGGCGAGACCGCCGACCTTGAAGTTCTCGACGAGGACGTCGGCTTGCCGCGCGAGGTCGCGGACGATCTTCTGCCCGTCGTGTTGCGTGAAATCGACGGCGACCGAGAGCTTGCCGCGGTTGCAGCAGAGGTAGTACGCCGCCTCGCTCGTGTCGTGGCCGTTCGCGTCGCGGAGATACGGGGGACCCCACGCGCGCGTGTCGTCGCCGGTGTGCGGACGCTCGATCTTGATGACGGTCGCGCCCAGGTCGGCGAGAAGCTGCGTGCACCACGGCCCGGCGAGCACGCGGGAGAGGTCGAGTATGGTCAGGTGGGAGAGCGGGCCGGACATGCGCACAACCATGCGCGGCCTGCGGCCGCACGCGCGCATTCTAGCGGAGCGCGCGTCGCGCGCCGCCTCGTTCCGGCACGCCCGCCTTGCGCAAGCCCGGGCGCACACGTGCCTCCTGATCGTCGAGCTCCGCCCGCTCGATCGTTCGCCGCTCGGTCTGGATTTGGCGCCCGTCGCGGGTGTCGATGAGCCGCAGCGCGATCGCCAGTTGCGTTCCGGCGGGACGCAGATCGCCTTCGATCAGAAAAGCGGACATTGGCTTCGCGTCCGGCCGCGCGATCGTCGCCGGATCTTCCTGCCCATCCCGCCGCCACGCTCGCGGGCGCCACCCCCCAATCCGGCATGCTGTCGCCGAGCGCCCGCGTGAGGTCGGCCGTCAACCGGCGAGCGGCCTCCTTCAGCGCGGAATCGCCGGCGGAAGACTCCAACGGCTCGACGTCGGGGCCCGCGCGGGAGCGGATGTCGCCGAGCCCTTGCCGAGCGCGACCCGGAACACGTGGATCGGCTTCGAGATGTTCCTGACTTGCTGCTCTCCTGGGTGGACGAACTTCATGCCGGGGTTCGATGGACGGGCGTCGGCCGCTCGAGGTTAGGGCTTCGGTGGGGCGAGCATCGCCGGAATGCGCTGGTCGATCTCGCCTTGCACCAGCATCTGCAGCGCCTTGATCTTCTCTTCGGGCGTGAGCGCGTTCGCCGCAACGCCGTCGGGCGCCCGCGCTGCCGAATAGGCGCTTCCCGCGACGACGACCTCGCGGCGCTCGACAGCTTCGTTGCGCGGGTTGATGAGGAGCAGCTGGAAATTCGCGAAGACGCCGAAGAATCCCGCGATCCCCTGACCTCGCTGAAAGCTCGGGCTCACGTAGAAGCCGAGACCGGCGACGCTCCCGCTGCCGCGATAGTCGGTTGCGGCCCTGAGCTGCGGCTGCGCGAGGTAGGGCGCGATCAGCAGCATGCGAGCGTCGGGCGCCGGAGGGATCGCCCTCCCCACGAAGGCGACGAGCGAGTGGATCTGCTCCGGGGTGATGTCGAACCAACCGTCCTTCGCGACGTAGAGCGTCGGGTCGGACGCCCGGAGCATCGTGACGGGAGCGGCGGGCGCCGCGCGCTGGATCGCCGCATCTGCGGAGTGAACGACGAAGTCCTCGAGCGCGGTGCCGGTCATGCGCACGATCTCGTACACGTTGCCGTCGCCGACGGCGTCCTGCGGCGGAGCTTCCGTGACGAGGGTGAGATGATCGCCGAGCAGCGACAGGATGAGATACGAATCCGCCGTCGCGGCGCCGGTCCACGCGGCACACGCGACGAGGAGGAGCCGCCAGAGCGATGAACGCCGCGCGCTGCCGGCCAATCCGGGAATCGATCCGATCACGCCTTCAGCGCCACCATCACTTCGTCGAGCATCTTCTTGGCGTCGCCGAACAGCATCCGGTTGTTGTCCTTGTAGAACAGCGGATTGTCGACGCCGGCGTAGCCGGACGCCATGCTCCGCTTCATGACGATCGACGTCTTCGCCTTCCACACCTCGAGCACCGGCATGCCGGCGATGGGGCTCGTCGGATCCTCCTGCGCCGCGGGGTTGACGATGTCGTTGGCGCCGATGACCATCGCGACGTCGGTGTCGGGGAAGTCGTCGTTGAGCTCGTCCATCTCGAACACGATGTCGTAGGGCACCTTCGCCTCGGCCAGGAGCACGTTCATGTGGCCCGGCATGCGGCCCGCGACCGGGTGGATGCCGAAGCGGACGTTGACGCCCTTCTCGCGCAGCACCTTCGTGATCTCGTACACCGTGTGCTGCGCCTGCGCGACCGCCATGCCGTAGCCCGGGACGATGATGACGTTCTTCGCCTCGCGCAGGAGCTCGGCGGTCTCGGGCGCGGTGATCGGATTCACCTCGCCCGCCGGCTGCACGGCGCCCGCGGCCGCCGGGGCGCCGCTGTCGGTGCCGAAGCCGCCGGCGATCACGCTGATGAAGTTGCGGTTCATCGCGCGGCACATGATGTACGACAGGATCGCCCCGGAGGAGCCGACCAGCGCGCCGACGACGATGAGGAGGTCGTTCGAGAGCATGAAGCCCGTGGCGGCCGCCGCCCACCCCGAGTAGCTGTTCAGCATCGACACGACGACCGGCATGTCCGCGCCGCCGATCGCCATCACCATGTGGACGCCGAAGAGCAGCGCGACGACGGTCATGACGATCATCGGCGTGAGCCCCTCGGCCACCGAATGCGCGTTGATGAACGCGTAGCCGTAGTAGATCACGACCAGGAGGCCGATCAGGTTGATCCAGTGCCGGGCCGGGATCAGCACCGGCTTGCCGCTGATCTTGGCGGAGAGCTTGCCGAACGCGATGACCGAGCCCGAGAACGTGACGGCGCCGATCAGCACGCCGATGTACATCTCGAGCTCGTGGATCGTCTTCTCGGCCGGCGTCATGCCGACCGAGACGCTCGGGTCGATGAAGTTCGCGTAACCGACCAGCATCGCGGCGAGGCCGACCAGGCTGTGCATCAGCGCGACGAGCTCCGGCATCTGCGTCATCTTCACGATGCGAGCGGCGTAGAGGCCGATCACCGCGCCGACGGCCATCGCGCCGGCGATGAACGGCAGGCCGGCGGTCGTGACCTGCGTGCCGAAGACGGTCGCGAGCACCGCGATCGTCATGCCGATGATTCCGTAGACGTTGCCTCGGCGCGAGGTCTCCGGGTTGGAGAGGCCGCCGAGGCACAGGATGAACAGGATCGTCGCAGCGAGATAGGCGACGCTGGAGAGGCTCGCGGTCATCGTGCGCTCCCTCTCACTTCCGGAACATTTCCAGCATGCGCCGCGTCACAGCGAAGCCGCCGAACATGTTGATCGTCGCGAGCCCGATGCCCCCGACCGCGAGCCAGCGTATCCACTCGTCCGGGCGCGAGAGATCGGCGGAGATCTTGGTGAGATCCGGTGCGATCTGCACCAGCGCGCCGATAGCGATGATGCTCGACACCGCGTTGGTCACGCTCATCAGCGGCGTGTGCAGCGCCGGCGTCACGTTCCAGACGACCATGTAGCCGACGAAGCAGGCGAGCACGAACACCGTGAAGTGCGCGAGGAAGCTCGCCGGCGCGTAGCGGCCGACCAGCAGGAACAGGAGCGCGCCGACGCCGAAGAAGACCGCGGTCTTCCCGCGCGACATCGGGCCGCTCGGCTCGCCGTGCCCCTTGGGTTTCGGCGGCGCGACCGCCTTCGGCGCCGCGACCGGCGGCGCCGCGAGCTTGGGGGGCGGCGGCGGCCAGGTGATGCCGCCATCCTTGATGACCGTCAGGCCCCGGATGGCATCGTCCTCCATGTTCACGTTGATCGCGCCGTCCTTGGCTTTGCACAGCTCCTCGGTCACGCGCAGCAGGTTGCTCGAGTACAGCGTCGACGATTGCTTGGCGAGGCGGCTCGCGAGATCGGTGTAGCCGATGATCGTGACCCCGTGCTTCACCAC
>DASQBO010000112.1:0-8366 GCA_035635175.1 Casimicrobiaceae bacterium
CGGAGGACGACGGCGGCGACCACGAGGCCGGCCGTCACGAGGCCGAACAGGATCGAGTATGCGACGAAGATCACGAACGAGCGCGCGGCGATGCCGATGCACGATCCCCCGTAGACCGCCCGCATCGACCAGATCAGGTAGACGAGCATCCACACGATGACCATCGCTCGCAGGAATCCCAGCGCCAGATTCGCGGCGACGATCCCGAGCGATAGGAACGCCGTGTTGTGCGCAGCGAAGACAAGGTGCTCCGCATAGAGCCGGGGCCGGGCGGGGTAGCGCCGCCGGCGCCCGAGATACAGGATCTTGAGCAGTAGCGCGAACGCGGGCAGGAGCACGAACATCGCGTACGGCCCGTAGCGGAAGATGCCGTCGACGATCTGCGCCTCCTTGTCGGCGGTCGACAGGTGCCTGAAGCGATCGAGGCGCCTCTTGAGCGGCGGAATCTCGATGCCGAGATCGATGTCGACGTCGTCGATTTGCACCGGGCCCTCCTCGCCCTTCTTCGCGGGCGCGGCCCCGGCCTTCCCTTGCGGAGCCTCCGCCGCCGCCGGCACCGCGGCCTCCCCGGCGCCCGGCTCCGCTGCCCCGCGCGCGCCCGCTTTCGCCGGCGCGTCCGGCTTCGCGCTGGCCCCGTCGAGATGCAGGACCTCGGCGTCCTGCAGCTCGACGAAGATCCGCAGGACCGCGAAGAGGAGCAGGCTCGTGACCAGGAACAGCCGCGCCGGGCGGATGTAGCGCTTGCGGCGGCCGGCCAGGTATTCGCGCGTGAGGAAGCCCGGCCGGAAGAGCAGCGCGCCCAGCGTCTTCCACAACCGGCCGTCGAGCGCGACGTACCGGCCCGCCGCCTCGCGCATGAACTGCGTGAACTTCGGCAGCCGCGCCTGCGTTTCCTGGCCGCATTGCGGGCAGTACGCCGCCGGCGCCGGCGCGCCGCAGTTGCGGCACGGCGGCGCGTCGTCCCGCTCGACGGCGATGGTCCCCCCGCTCATTCGCGCACGGTAGGGTACGCGCCGCGGAAACGCCAGCCGCTCATCGCTTGCTCTTGGCGATGAGCTGGTCGATGCGCGCCAGGATCCCGCGCAGGATGTTGACCTCCTCCTTCTCGAGCGCAGCGCGTGCGAACAGGCGCCGCAGCCGCGGAACGAGCCGCTTCGGCATCGCGGGATCGAGCAGGCGCATCGCAACGAGCGTCCGCTCGCCGTGCGCGTGGAGCGCCGCGATCTCGTCGGCCGTCGCGGGCGCGAAGCGAGGGGCGCCCCATACTCCCCCTCCGGTCACGGCCACGCGCAGCTCGTAGGCGACGACCTGCACCGCCGCCGCGAGGTTCAGCGACGCGTAGGCGGGGTTCGCAGGAATCGCGGCGACGATCGCGCAGCGCGCGAGCTCGTCGTTCGAGAGGCCCGACATCTCGCTGCCGAACACGATCGCGACGTCGCCGCGCGCCGTGGCCGCGATCGCTTCCTGCGCGGCGTCGCGCGCGGCGAGCACCCGCCCCGCGAGCTCGCGCCGGCGCGCGGACATCCCGACGGAGAAAGCGGCGCCCGCGAGCGCCTCGTCGAGCGTCGCGACGACGCGCGCACTGTCGAGCAGCGCCGACGCGCCCGCGGCGCGCGCTGCGGCGTCGGGGTCCGGAAACCGGCGCGGCGCGACGAGCACGAGCCGGGAGAGGCCCATCGTGTGCATCGCGCGCGCCGCGGCGCCGACGTTGCCCGGATGGCTGGTCGCGACGAGAACGACGCGAATCCGCGACAGGGGATCGAGGGATGCGGGCATGGGAGGGGCTTCGTGCGCGGGCGGTACAATACAGCCTTTCGCTCTTCACGCACGCCGGCGCAGGCGCGGCGTGCCGGCACACCCCGACCATGCATCCCACGCTCACGATCGCGGTGAAGGCGGCCCGCCGCGCCGGCAACGTCATCAACCGCGGCGCCCGGGACCTCGACCTCCTCACCGTGTCGACGAAGGGGCCCAAGGATTTCGTGAGCGAGGTGGACCGCGAGGCCGAACGCCAGATCGTCGAGACGCTGCTCGCCGCGTACCCTGACCACGCGATCCTCGCCGAGGAAGGGACCGCGAAGGGCGCCAACGCGGCGGCCGAGAATCTCTGGATCATCGACCCGCTCGACGGCACGACCAACTTCCTGCACGGCTTCCCGCAGTACTGCGTGTCCATCGCGCTCGCGCACCGTGGCCAGGTCACGCAGGCGGTGATCTACGACCCGTGCCGCAACGATCTCTTCACGGCGACGCGCGGCCGCGGCGCGTATCTCAACGATCACCGGATCCGCGTGTCGCGGCGCGCACACCTGCGCGACTGCCTCATCGGAACGGGGTTCCCGTTCCGCGACGGCAGCTACCTCGACACGTACCTGCGGATGATGAAGACGATGATCGAGACGACCGCCGGGCTCCGGCGGCCCGGCGCAGCCGCGCTCGACCTCGCCTACGTGGCTGCCGGCTTCTACGACGGCTTCTGGGAAGTGGGCCTCAACCCGTGGGACGTCGCCGCGGGCAGCCTCCTCGTGCTCGAGGCCGGGGGCCTCATCGGGGATCTGTCGGGGAATGGCGACTATTTGCACGGCGGACAGGTGATCGCGGCCAATCCGAAGATCTTCGCCCAGATGGTCACCGCGCTCGCCCCCTATCGGACCGAGCTGTCCCGCGAGCGCAGACCCGCCGTCGTCGACCCGGCGCCCTGACCCTCGGCAGCGGGGATCTGCAGCATTCTTGCATCACCCCCTCCTGCCTGCCCCAGGGATAAGTTTGCCCGCCGGCGGCATTCCGCTACCATTGGGGCTCCGGCTGCGCGGAATTCCGCGTTCTGATGCCATTGGCATCGCGCCGCGCCGCCCACGACGACAAGCAACGGGAGATTCCATGCCTCGCCGGTCGGCTTCGGTCGCAACCGCGCCGCGCGCCGCGCGCACGGGCGTTGCCCTGCTCGGGCTGATGCTTCTCGCGACGGCGAGCGCGCCCCTCGCCCGCGCCGAGTCCGTCCACGCGATCCGCGTGCGGCTCAACCCGAACGAGGTCGCGGCAGGCGCGCTCACCGCCGAGCGCCAGACGCGCCTCGAAATGCAGATCGGAACGAAGCTCACCCCGGTCGGGACGACCCGCACCGGCGCGATCGAGCTCGAGCTCGCCACACCGCAGGATGCCGCCGAGCTTCGTCCCAGGCTCGCGGCGATGCGCCGGGATCGTTCGGTGCTCTGGGTCGAGCCGTCCACCGCGGGACGCGCCGCGAAGGGGCAGCGGGCGGCGGGCGCCCCCGCGGGCCACGGCGCCGGCGCCTACGTGGACGTCGGCCAGAAGCTGCTCGTGCGCCTCGCCGGCGATCCTTCGCCGGACTGGTCGACGCTCATGCCGCGCTTGGTCGAGCGCATGGGCGCCGCCGCGATCCCCGAGCGCCAGCTCGGCAACGTCTGGGTGCTGCGGCTCATGGCGCCCGTGCGCACCGATCGGCTCGCGCAAATCGCGGCTGCGCTCGAGGAGGATCCCGCGGTGCAGTACGCCGATCCGGTTCGGCGCCGCTTCGCGAAGCTCCTGGTTCCGAACGATCCGTACTTCGCGACCCAGTGGGCGCTGACCGATCCCGTCGGCGGCATCAACGTTCAGGCCGCGTGGGACCTGCAGCTCCAGACGGCGCCGGTGAGCACGACGGTCGCCGTGGTCGACACCGGGATCCTGAACCATGCCGACCTGGCCAACCGGCTCCTTCCCGGCTACGACTTCATCACCGATCCCGGCTACGCGCGCGACGGCGACGGACGCGACCCGGATCCGACGGACAGCGGCGACTGGATGGACCAGGGCGCGTGCGGCGGCTTCCCCGCACATCCAAGCTCGTGGCACGGGACGTTCGTCACCGGGATCATCGCCGGCGACGTGAACAACGGCATCGGCATGTCGGGCGTCGACCTCTACGCGCAGATCGTTCCGGTGCGCGTCCTCGGCGAGTGCGGCGGCACCGACGAGGACGTCTTCGAGGGCATGCTGTGGGCGTCCGGCGTGCAGATCGCCGGCGTGCCGCCCAATCCGTTCCCGGCCAAGGTGATCAACATGAGCCTGGGCGGCGCGGGCAGCTGCCCGAACGCCGTGCAGGACGCGATCGACGACGCGCTCGCACAGGGCTCCGTCGTCGTCGTCGCGGCGGGCAACGAGTCGTCCAACACGATCGACTTCGCGCCGTCCGGCTGCAGCGGCGTCATCAACGTCGCGGCCACCAATCGCGCCGGCGACATCACGTTCTACAGCAACTTCGGCCAGCGCGTCGACATCGCGGCGCCGGGCGGCGACTTCGACGATGGCGGCGTGCTGTCGCTCTCGAACGACGGGCAGACGGGGGCAGGAAGCGACGCATACGCGAACGAGATCGGCACGAGCGCGGCCGCGCCGCAGGTGAGCGGCGTCGTGTCGATGATGCTCGCGCGCGACCCGACGCTGACCGCGGGTCGAGTGCTGTCGATCCTGCAGGGCACGGCGCGCGAGTTCCGGGTGGGCTCGGTCTGCCGCAACGGCGCCGTCTGCGGCGCGGGCATCCTCGACGCGGGCCTCGCGCTGGCGAGCACGATTCCGGGCGGCCTCGTGCCGCCGGCCGGCGCGACCCCGGTCGTCGAGTACTACCGCGCGGACCTCGACCACTACTACTACACCGCCGACCCCCTCGAGATCTCGTTCTTCGACGGCGACCCCACGTCGCCCGACAAGCGCACCGGCTTCTTCTTTTTCGCGTGGCCCGATTCGACGTACGCGCCGCCGGGCGCGCAGCCGGTCTGCAAGTTCTACGGCAGCACCACCCAGTTCATCGACTCGTACTACTACACGGCGGACCCGGCGGAGTGCGCGTTCGTTGCGGCGACCTGGCCCGGCACCTGGACGCTCGTGAATCCGGCGGTGTTCTGGGTGATGCCGGTCTACGCCGACGGCAGCTGCCCGGCCGGCACCATCGCCACGTACCGGTTCGACAACAACCGGAAGGACTTCAACCAGCGCCACACGATCGACCTCTCGGTGCGCCGCGCGATGATCAACCGTGCGTGGCCGCCGAGCGGACCGGGCAGGAACGGCGCCGGGTTCTGCACCCCGATCTAGCGACGCGCGCCGATCGAAGCGGCGACCGGCCGACGGAACGCTGCCGGCCGCTTCGCCGGGGCGCCGTTCAGTCCGCGTCCGCCTGCGCGTCGACGGCCCACTCCTTGATGAGCGCGTAGCCGACGGCGAGGAGCACGGGGCCCAGGAACACGCCGACGAAGCCGAAGGCGATGGCGCCGCCGAGGACACCGAGCAGCACGAGCACGAACGGCAGCGCGCTGCCGCGGCTGATGATCATCGGCTTCACGAAGTTGTCGACCGACGACACGACGAGCGCGCCCCAGGCGAAGAGGAAGATGCCCCAGCCGGTTTGGTCCTGCGCGATCATCAGGATCCCGGCGGGAATCCACACGAGCGGCGGGCCCACCGGCACCGGCGAGAGGAAGAAAGTCACGAGGCCGAGCAGCGGTGCCGCCTTGAAGCCGGCGATCCAGAGGCCGATCGCCATCAGGACGCCCTGCGCGAGCGCGGTGCCGAGGATCCCGAGCACGACGCCGCGCACCGTGGTCGCCGCGACGCCCGCGAGCCGCCGGCCGCGCGCGGGGGCGATCCGCTCGATCGCCGCGTGCATTCGTGTGAGCAGAGCGTCCCCGTCGCGGAGGAAGAAGAACGCGATGAAGATCGACAGCGCGAGCTGCAGGACCCCGCCGAGCAGCGTCGCGCCGCCCGCGTAGAGGAGCTTCCGCGCGGGCTCGACGAACTGCCGCGCGGCCTCGAGGAGCCGCGCCGTGTCGTGCGCGAAGCTGCCGAGCGTCGTCGAGAGCCAGTCGCCGACGATCGGAATCGACGCCACCCACGCCGGCGGCGGCGGCGGGCCCGTCCGTAGAAACTCCTGCACCCTTTCGCTGACCGCCTCCGCATTGTCGGCGATCGTCATGCCGACGATGACGAAGGGCGCCAGCACCGTCACCGTCATCAGCAGCACGATCAGCATCGCCGCGATGCCCGAGCGACCCTTGAGGCGGTCGCGCAGCCGGAGGAACAGCGGCCAAAGCGTCGCGCAGAGGATCAGCGCCCAGATGATCGCCGTCAGAAACGGCTGCAGCACGAGGAAGCAGCCGACGAGCAGCAGCGCGAGCACCACCATCGCGAGCGTGCGGTCGATCTGGGCCGCGGATTTCATGTCTTTCGTGATCCCCTCCCTGAAAGGTGCGCCATCCTAGCCGATTCCGGCCGTGCGCGGGGACCGGCGGCTACGCGGGCTCGGCGGGCAGCGGCACGAACTCGGCGTCGTCGTTGACCGGCAGCTTCATTCGTCCGGCCCGCCAATCCGACTTGGCCCGCTCGATCCGTGCTCTCGACGACGACACGAAGTTCCAGTCGATGAAGCGCTCGCCGATTGGATCGCCGCCGAGCAGCATCACGATCGCGGGCGACACCGCGTCGAAGACGACCGTTGCGCCCGGTGCGAAGACGAGCATCTGCCCCGCGTCGAACCTCCGGCCCTCGACCGTCACCGACCCCGCCGCGACGTAGGCCGCGCGCTCCGGATAGCGCGCCTCGAGATCCGCGCGCGTCCCCGCGGCGAGCGTCCAGTGCACGTAGAACAGCGGCGACTGCACGGGGAACGGCGCCTTCGCCCCGTACGCCTCGCCCGCGACGAGCCGCGCGGTGAGACCTCCCGACGCGTAGGTCGGCAGGTCCCGCGCGCCGACGTGGAGAAACGCGGGCTCGCATTCCTCGTGCTCGGCCGGCAGGCCGACCCACGCCTGAATGCCGTGCACGCGGTCGCCTTCGCGGCGCGCGCGCTCGAAGCGCTCGGAGTGCGTGATGCCGCGCCCTGCCGTCATCCAGTTGACGTCGCCCGCGCGGATCGGCTGCTCCGAGCCGAGGCTGTCGCGGTGCATGATCTCGCCGTCGAAGAGATAGGTGACGGTCGCGAGCCCGATGTGCGGATGCGGCCGCACGTCCACCGTCCGGGGGACGCCGGCCGCAAGGTCGACGGGACCCATGTGATCGAAGAAGACGAACGGGCCGACCATGCGCCGAGCCGCCGACGGCAGCACCCGACCGACCTCGAAGCCGCCCAGGTCGCGGCGGCGCTGCGCGATGACGTTCTCGATCATGCGGCCTCCGTACCCGCCGAGCGCGGGTCCGCCCATCATAACGGACGCACGACGGTCACCAAGTTCGTGCGAGGAGGCCCACGCCGGACACGGCGAGCAGCACGCCCACGGCGGTGCGGAACTGGCCGTTCGTGATCCGCCGGAAGATGGCGAGTCCGCCCAATGCGCCGAGCAGCGCGAACGGCACGTAGCGGAGGTCCTGCGCGAGGCTCATCCGCACCAGCGCCTGCAAGCGCAGGCAGATGACGGTCACCACCTGCATCGCGAGGATGTACGGCTGGTACACGGCGCGCTGGCGCAGCCGGTCCCAGCCACGCATCCCGCACCAGATGGTCACGATCGATCCGGGCAATCCGGCGAGCCCGCCCGCGATTCCGCCGAGCGCGCCCGCCATCGCGTCGCGCAACGGCGTGCCCTCGACGACGAGCGAACCCCGCCGGAGCAGCAGGTAGCCCCCGTAGGCGGTGAGGAACGCTCCAAGGGCGGCAGCATAGTACCCGGCGTCCACGTGGACGAGCAGCCAGACGCCGAGCGGGATGGTCGCGGTACCCGCGGCGATCATCGAGCCCAGCGAGCGCCAGCGGATCACGTCGCGGAGGGTCCACACGGCGTACACCTGCGTGGCCGTCGAGCAGACGACCATGGCTTGCACGGCGCGCACCGGGTCCGTGCCGAGATACGCGAGCGCGCTGCCGGCGAGCGCGCAGAACGCGAAGCCGGCGATGTTCGAGACGAGCGCAGCGAGCAGCATCACGCCCGCCGTCGCGAGCGCGATCCACGCGCCGTCCCGATGGTCCACGATCTCCCCGGCGAACAGCCCCGACTGCACGAGCGCCCACGCGGCGAGCGCGCCGAGCGCGATCAGCTTCATGTTTCGCCTGACGCCTCTCCCGTGTCAATCGTCGGTGGGGGGCACCGATCCCCGCGAGTCGCGGGGCCGGTGCCCCCGGGGGCGGTGGGCTACGCCTTCGACGGGCGCGGCGCGGCATGCGCGGCGAGAGGCTTCACGTTGAGGCAGACGTTGGAGGCGAACGCGATCACGCCGGCGGCCGCGACGATCTCCGCAACCCCCAGCACCGGGACGATCTCGGGATGCCCCGTGAGGAACCACGCGAGCGAGCCCATCATCACCGGGAGCGCGCTGTTGTGCAGCCAAAAGTGGGCGACGGCGAGGCGGCTCCTCGCCGCCTCCGGATGGACGCTGTA